>NZ_JBVIRA010000028.1:96254-124693 GCF_055576575.1 Streptomyces sp. NPDC033270 | reverse complement strand
GGGGGGTGGGGGTGGGGTGGGGGGGGGGGGGGGGGGGGGGGGTGGTGTCCACCCCCCCCCCCCCCCCCCCCCCCCCCCCCCCCCCCCCCCCCCCCCCCCCCCCGCCACCGGCACCCACCACCAACCCGGGGCCCCACCCCACAACCCTTCCGCTCCCGCCGAAGGCGGGAAAAGAACAACAGAAGAGGCACGGCGGGAAACCCGGCAACGTGGGCGACCCCGCCACGCGTCAGTTCGCAGAGGTCCGCCGCAGGACGAGAATGTCCGCCGCGCCGCCGAGGACGACGTACGTCGACTTCGCGTGGCGCGCCATCGCGTCGGCGAGTGCCTGGCGCGGCGTGCGGTCGTCGCGGAGCTGCAGGGCCACATAGTCGGGCGCCAGCCCGTCCGTGTCGCCGGTCCAGAAGACCCGGGTGCGCTGCGTCAGGCGGCTCAGCGGGCGGATGTCGGACTCGACCGTCGCGTCGTCGGGTATCCGCTCCAGCAGCCGTTCGGCGGCGGGGACGGACGCCGGTGTGCGGTAGGTGGCGGGCTCGGTGAGGCGGGCCAGGGGGAGCGTGGTGGACAGCGCGAGGGCGGCGGCCAGTACCGCGGCCGGCAGGTGGTGGGCGTAGGAGCGCAGCCAGGGGCGCGCGGAGACCCGGGCCCGCGGCAGGGCGTCGACCAGGGCGAGGAAGACCACCGGCATCAGGACGGCGTTGTAGTGCCAGTCGATGCCCCAGTAGTGCGGCTCGTGGGACAAAAAGCGCCAGCCGAGGGTGGGCAGCGCGACCAGCAGGAGCGGGGAGCGCAGGGCGAGCAGGCCGGTGGTGGGCAGCAGGACCCACAGCGTGGTGCGCAGGGCGGTGCCCAGGGGGATGGTGGCGCCCTGGCCGTCGGCGCCGAACTTGCTCCAGTAGTCGTAGGAGCCGGAGCCGTTGAAGGCCGGGATCAGCAGGCCGAGGGTCAGGGCGGTGGCGGTGAGGCCGAAGGCGACCAGCGCGATGGGCAGCGGGCTGGCGCGGCGGGTGCGCAGCAGGGCGAGTGCGCCGATGGTGGCGGCGGTGACGCCCAGGTCCTCCTTGACCAGTACCAGGGGCGCGGCCCAGCACACCGCGGCGGTCCAGCGTCCGCGCAGCACCGCTTCGAGGGCGAAGGCGATCAGCGGGAGCGCGAAGGCGATCTCGTGGAAGTCGAAGTCGACGGCCTTCTGCACGCCCCAGGACGTGCCGTACGCCAGGCCGACGGCCAGGCCCGGGAGGCGGCCCAGGTAGCGGGCGGCGGCGCGGGTGACCGGGATCGCGGAGAGCGCGAACAGGGCGGCCTGGGCGATCAGCAGGGTCAGGGGGGAGGGGAAGAGCCGGTAGAAGGGGGCGAGGACGACCAGGACGGGACTGAAGTGGTCGCCGAGGATGTTGGTGCCGGGGCCCTTGAGGTCGACGATCGGGGCCTGGAAGTGGGCGTAGCCCCGTATGGCCTGTTCGAAGATGCCCAGGTCCCAGGAGGAGCTGGACATGCCGCGGAAGCGGGACACCGACAGCACGGCGAAGCAGAGGAAGAAGAGACCGGCCGTCCAGTAGGGGTCCCATCGGGGGGCGCGCAACGGGGCGGTGCGGGTGCGAAGGCGTTGGGCGGCGCGGCGCAGGGGGCCGCGGTCGCCCGGGGGTATGGGGGCGGTCGCGGTGGTCGCGGCCGGGCCGGCGGTCCGGGGCGGCGGCACGGTCGCGCCGCCCTCCCCCAGGATCGGTCCGGGTCCGCCCCCGGCCGTTGCTGCGGCCGTGTCCATGAGGGTCCTCACTCACTGTCAACTGCCGGAAAGATACTCGAACCGGCGATGCGGGCGGCCCGGCGGTGGGTGCACGGTGCCGGCCCGGCAGTGGGTGAGACGGCGCTGCGGCGCCGCCCGTTCCCGGCGGCGGACGGCGGACGGCCGGCGGCCCGGCACCGCGGGGTCGCGGTGCCGGGCCGTCGGGGAGGAAGGGGAGGGCGCAGGGGAGCCGGGCGGCTCAGAGAGCCAGCTTCCAGTTCGCGGGGTCGAGCAGCAGGTCCGGGGTGATCTTGATGGAGAGCTCCTTGGCGGACGGCGGTGCGTCGAAGACCATCTCCACGCTGTCGGACTCGTTGGGGTCGAGCGTCTTCTCCCAGTCGTGGTGGAGGATGCCGTGCTTGTCGTCGGCGACCTCCTCGGTCTTCTTGCCGTCGGCCTCCGCGTCGGTCGTCATGAGCGGGTTGGTGGCCGCCTTGTCGCCGGTGTTCTTGAGCGTGACGGTGACCTTGTACGCCTTGTTGCCCTCGGTGTGGCCGCTGATCAGGGTGCTCTTGTCGACGGTGAACGGGGTCGGCTTCGAGACGGTGACCTCCAGGCCGTTGTTGTACTTCGCGGCCTGCCCGGCGCCGAGGTCCTTGATGTTGCTGCTGCTGCCCGACTGCTTGTCGAACTCCTTGTTCACCTCGTCGACGGCCTTGTTGACCGCCAGCACGGTGACGATGACCCCGACGACCGCGAGGACGATCGACAGGGCGCCCAGGATCGTGCCGGTGATCGCCACGCCCTTGTTGGTGGCCTGGCCCTTCTTGACCCGGCTCATGCCCACCAGGCCGAAGATCAGGGCCAGCAGGCCGAGCGGCCCGGCCAGCCAGAACAGGATCATCGGGATGCCGCTGAGCGCGCCGATGATGCCGAGGATCAGGGCGGCGACGCCGAGCCCGTTGCGGGGCGCCTGGTGGGCGTGGCCGGACGGCCCCTGGGGGGTGGGCTGGTAGTGCATCTGCTGAGACATGCGTAGGGGCCCCTTCCGGGCACTCGATGCGAATTCCGCTGAAGCGATGGGTCAATAAGAGCAGAGGCTGTGAACCGAGTCAACATGAAGAGCTGTGAACGGTTTGTTCACGCTGTGAAGGGGGAGGTTGTTCGATGATGGGTATGCTTGCCGACACAGAGTCGGGGGTCACGGGAGGTCGGGGGTCACGCGGATGGGAGTCAGCCAGGTGCCGGACTACGCAGCACCGGACAACGCGACGGACACCACGGCGACGGACGCCGCCGAGGGAGGCCGTCCGACCGAGGTGACCGCCGCCGGCATCGCCCGGCTCGCCGGCGTCGGCCGCGCCGCGGTCAGCAACTGGCGACGGCGGCACGCGGACTTCCCCAAGCCCGTCGGCGGCACCGAGACCAGCCCCGCCTTCGCCCTCCGCGACATCGAGCAGTGGCTGCGCGACCAGGGCAAGCTCGCCGAGGTGCCGCTGCGGGAGCGGGTCTGGCAGCAGTTGGTCGGGCACCCGGCGGGCGCCGCGGCCGCGCTGCGCCAGGCCGGCGCCGTACTGCTGCTGGTCCGCGACCGCCCCTCGGCCTGGCAGCAGCTGCGCGCCGCCACCGACGACGCCGAACTGACCGGCGTCCTGCCCGCGATGCTCGACTCCGTCCTGGCCGCCCGGCTCGGCGCCGAGCACCCCGTACGCGGGCTGACCCGCGAGGCGCTCGCCCCGTCGGCCGCGCTCGCCCGGGCCACCGGCGATCTCGCCGCCGCCGACGGCGCCGACCGCGCCTATGCCTTCCTGCTCGGCCGCCACCTGGACGCCAACCCCCGGCAGTACACCCTGACACCGCCGGGACCGGCCGCGCTGATGGCCGAACTCGCCGCCCTGGCAGGCCCGTTGCACACCGTTCTCGACCCGGCCTGCGGCGCCGGCGCGCTGCTGACCGCCGCCCAGGAGGACGCCGCGGACCCCGCCGGCGCCCCCGTCACCCTCCACGGCCAGGAGGCCGACCCCGACCTCGCCGCGCTCGGCGCGCTCCGCCTCGCCCTGGACGTGCCCGGCGCCCAGGTCCGCGTGCGCGCCGCCGACACCCTGCGCGCCGATGCCTTCCCGCAGCTCGCCGCCGACGCCGTCCTGGTCCACCCGCCGTTCAACGAACGCAACTGGGGCCATGACGAACTCGCCTACGACCCCCGCTGGGAGTACGGCTTCCCGGCCCGTACGGAGTCCGAACTGGCCTGGGTCCAGCACGCGCTGGCCCGGCTGCGGGAGGGCGGCACCGCCGTCCTGCTCATGCCGCCCGCCGTCGCCTCCCGACGCTCCGGCCGCCGGATCCGCGCCGACCTGCTGCGCCGCGGCGCGCTGCGCGCGGTCATCGCGCTGCCCGCCGGCGCCGCCCCGCCCAACGGCGTCCCGCTGCACCTGTGGGTGCTGCGCAAGCCCGGCACCGGCGGCCCGCCCACCCCGCGGCTGCTCGTCGTCGACACCGCCGACCTGTCCGCCGGCCAGGCCACCGGCCGCGACAAGCCCGACTGGCAGACCGTCCACGCCACCGCCGTCGACGCCTGGCAGGCCTTCGACCGCGACGGCGACATCGACGAAGTGCCCGGTGTGCGGCGGTCGCTGGCCGCCATCGACCTCCTCGACGACGACGTCGACCTCGCCCCGGCCCGGCACCTCCCGCCGCCCGCCGCGGCCGGCGGCCCCGCCGAACTCGCCCGGGTGCGCGACCGGCTGACCGCCACCCTCGCCCGTACCACCGAGCTCACCCCGCGCCCCAAGGCCGGCGACACCCTCCCCGACCTCACCGGCACCGCGCGCTGGCCACTGACCACCGTCGGCGAACTCGCCCGCTCCGGCGCCCTGGTGCTGCGCTCGGGCGGCGCCGGCACCGCCCCCGCCGAGGGAGCGCCCGCGGTGCTCACCGACCACGACGTCATCGCCGGCGGCGCCCCCTCCGGCACCCTCCCCGAAGCGCCCGCCTCCGGGCCCGCCGAGGAGCCGGTCCTGGTCCGCGCGGGCGACGTCGTCGTCCCCGTCCTCGGCGGCGGCGCCGTCGCCCGGGTCGTCGACGAGACCTCCGCCGGGGCCGCCCTGGGCCGCAACCTCACCCTGCTGCGGCCCGACCCGGCCGCCGTCGACCCCTGGTTCCTCGCCGGCTTCCTGCGCGGCACCGCCAACAACCGCCAGGCCAGCAGCTACGCCTCCACCGCCACCCGACTCGACGTCCGCCGCCTGCAGCTGCCGCGTCTGCCGCTCGCCGAACAGCGCCGCTACGGCCGGCGGTTCAGCGACCTGGCGACCTTCGAGGAGGCGCTGCGGCTGGCGTCGCGGCTGGGCGAGCAGCTGGTGCAGGGGCTGTACGACGGGCTGACGGACGGGTCGGTCGGCCCGGACTGAGCCGGCGGACCGGCATGCGGGGCAAGCGGAGAGGCATACGGGCAAGCGGAGAGGCATACGGGGCAAACGGCGCGGCGGCGCCCCCCGGGGCGGGCCGTCGGCCGGGCCATTCCGCGAACCCCGCACGCGCGCGCGTCGTCGTATATACGCTCGCAGGCACGTATGCGCGCCGTGCCCGCCCGCGCGAGGGGGTGGCGCCGACCCCACGGGCCGCTACGGAGACCGCCTCGTCCGCCATGTCCGATCCGTCAGGAGCAGCAATGCACGGCCCTGTCCCCGCCTACTCGCCGCACCGTCCCCCGGCGCGGGGGACGGTCATCGCGCTGCGGGTGGCCCTCGTGGCCGCCGCGGTGCTCAGCCTGGGGCTGCTGGCCTGGGCGCCGCTGCTGCGGGCCGCGCTCGTGCAGCGCGGACGGCTGGGCTGGTGGCTGTTCGCCGGCGACCTGGTGGCGATCGTCGGCGCCTGCGCGCTGATCACCGGCTACGACACGACGGACTGGCGCACCAACCTCGGGGTGGGGCTGCTGCTGATCCAGATCGCCGCGGCGGTCGCCTACTACCTGGTCGTGGACATCCGCGCCGCACAGGCCACCGCCCACGGCCCGGCGGCCGGCCACTTCGGCATGCCGCCGGCCGCACCCTCCTACGGCCCGCCGCAACCGCCCGCGCCGCTTCCGCTGTACGCCCAGGAGACCCAGCCCTACGGCGCGCACGGCGCGGGCCCGGTCAACCCGTACGCCATGACCGAGACCCGGATGCCCGCGCCGCCGGCCCGCCCCGCACCCGCGCCCGTCCACCCCTACCCCGCGCCCCAGGAGCGCCCGCAGCCGCAGCGCATCGACCGCGTACGTGCCGAGCTGGACGAACTCAGCGACTACCTCCGCAAGGAGGAGGGACGGTGAACGGCCGGGTCATCGGCGAGCGTTACGAACTCTCCGCGCTGCTCGGGCAGGGCGGTATGGGCCAGGTCTGGATCGGTTACGACCGCCGCCTGGACCGCCGGGTCGGTGTGAAGCTGCTGCGTCCCGACCGGGTGGCGGGAACCCCGGACGGCGAGGAGATGCGCCGCCGCTTCGTCCGCGAGTGCCGGGTCACCGCGCAGGTCGACCACCCCGGCCTGGTCACCGTCCACGACGCCGGCAGCGACGACGAGGACCTCTATCTGGTCATGCAGTACGTCGAGGGCGCCGACCTGTCCGACCACCTCGCCGAGCACGACCCCTACCCGTGGCCCTGGGCGGTCTCGGTCGCCGCGCAGCTGTGCGCCGTGCTCGCCTCCGTCCACGCCGTGCCGATCGTCCACCGCGACCTCAAGCCCCGCAACGTCATGATCCGGCCGGACGGTTCGCTGGTCATCCTCGACCTCGGCATCGCCTCCGCGCTGGACACCGACACCACCCGCCTCACCCACACCGGCTCGCCCATCGGCAGCCCCGCGTACATGGCGCCCGAGCAGGCGATGGGCGGCGCCGTGGGCCCGCACACCGACCTCTACGCCCTGGGAATCCTGCTCCACGAACTCCTCAGCGGCGAGGTCCCCTTCGCCGGCTCCACCGCCCTCGGCGTCCTGCACCGCCACCTCCACGAGGAGCCCGTCCCGGTACGCAAGCTCCGCCCCGACGTCCCCGAGGCCCTCGAAGCCCTCGTCCTGCACCTCCTGCGCAAGGACCCCCAGGCCCGCCCCGCGGACGCCCAGGAGGTCTACCGGGCACTGGCCCCCCTGCTGCCGGCCGCCGCCACCGGCCCGCACGCCGCCCAGGCCCCCTCCACCCCCCTCGCCCCGATGGACCCCACCCGCCCCTTCCGCCAGCCCCACGCCCCCTGGCCCGTACGCTCCTCGGGAGCCCCCGCCCCGGCCCCGACGCCGACGGCACTGTCCACGCCGCTGGTCCCGGCCCCCGAGCCTCCCGCCCCAGGCGCCCCCGTGACTACCGGCGGCACCGGCCCCGCCCGCCCGGGCCCCGACCCCCGCACCTCCGTCGCCCGCTCCTCCGCCCCCCACCCCGGCGCCTGGACCTCCGCCGCAACTCCCTTCCCCAGCCCGGCCCCCTCCTCCGCTTCCGCCATCTCCTCCAGTGCCTCCCCCTCTCCGGGGCCGGACGTCGCATCCGCCGTCGACGAGGTCAAGAGCCTGCTCGACCAGGGCCGGATCACCCACGCCGTGGACATCCTCGGCGGCATCCTGCCCGCCGCCGCCGAACGCCACGGCGCGCACTCCCCGGTCGTCCGCACCCTGCGCAAGCAGTACGCCGCCACCCTCATGGACGACGGCCAGTACCGCCGCGCCCTGCCCGAACTCCGCATCCTCGCCGAGGAGTTCGGCCAGGAATCCGGCGCCGGCGCGACCCGCCAGGCCCTCCAGTTCCACTACGAGGCCGCCCAGTGCCTCGAACAACTCGGCGAGGTCGCCCAGGCCCTGGAGGAGTACCGCGCGCTGCTGCCGTACTTCGAGCACTACGCCGACGACCCCGTCCGCCCCCTCGAAATCCGCCGCTCCATAGGCCACCTGCTGCTGGCCCAGGGCGAACGCGGCGCCGCCCAGGAGACCCTCTCCCGCCTCCTCTACGACGCCGAACGCCTCCACGGCCCCCACCACGCCTTCCCGGAGGAACTCCGCCGGACGCTGTACTGGCTGGGACAGGTGCAGGGCTGAGCGGGGATCCGTCCGGTCGACCGAACCCCCACCCACATCACAGGGTTCACCAGCGAGTTATAGTCGTCGGCGCTCGCTGGAGCGGGCGATTCCACATCACGGGGGACGACACATCATGCGTACGAAGTTCACGGCTCGGGCTGCCGCCTCGGCCGCCGTCCTGGCGCTCGCGCTCACCGCTTGCAACGACCCGGGGGGCGCGCCTGTGCCGCCCGCCAAGCCTTCGGCGCCCAGCACTCAACAGGGCATGGGTAGCTCTGCGGGTGCGAGTGGTGGCGCCGCTGACACCGGCAGCAAGGACGACGCACCGGCGGCCGAGGGCTTCGGGAAGACGCTCGCCATGAACGAGCCCGCCACCGCGACCTACAAGGATGACGACGGCCCCACCCAGCTGGAGATCAAGCCCACGAAGGTCGAAAAGGGCTCCTGGGACGACTTCAAGGGCTTCGACCTCAAGGACACCGACACCAAGAACCTGGTGCCTTACTACCTCGTCATGTCGTACACCTCGAAGGGCGGCGCCGAGCCCTGGATCACCACCTGGGACGCCAAGCGCGACGCGCTGGTCTCCCCGGACCAGGAGGTCGGGCGGCTGACGATGCTCGACGACTTCAAGAAGTGCCCGAACGTTGACCCGAACCACAAGCCCGGTCAGTTCAAGAAGGGCATGACCGAGAACGCCTGCAAGGTGTACATGGTGCCCAAGAACAAGCCGCTGTACGTGCGGTGGGGCGTTGGCGGAACCGGCGAGGACGTGAAGCCGATTGTGTGGAAGGTCCTCGACTGACGCGGTCGGTGACACTCGGCTGACGCAGCAACAGACGCCGCGGGCGACAGGTGCGGGACCTCCGACCTGTCGCCCGTCGCGTCATCTGACTACGGCCCGGCGGGCCGACCCGGGAGGCGCGCGTCGGTTGCCATCAGCGCACCGCCTTCGGGTGGGGGTGGCGGCCGATCTCGACGGTGCAGTCGGTCACCTTCGACCTGTCTCCTGCGGCGTAGGCCTTCGCGCGCTGCTCGGCCAGGGCCCCGCAGACATCGCACCCGGCAACCGGTAAGGGATCCGGCGCCGGTTCCCCCAGGTGAACGGGGCGGCAGATACGGGGCATCAGCCCATCACGTCCACACCGTGAATCCCACGTGGGTCCGCACCGAACCCGTGCACGGCCAGCAGCGGTGCCCGCCAACACCCACGCTGCACGCGGGACCTCCGTCGCTCCTGCCTCTCCTCGGGGGTGAGGGCGTACGGACGGACCAGGGCCGAGTCCTCGCCACGTAACAGCGCCGAATGCCGGGCGGACACGTGGGGAAGCGCTGGCCTCGGTTCGTCGGCGCACATCGTGGTGGGCACCGCGTCAGCCGACCGGTGACAGCCGCGCGCGGGCAACAGCAGCCGCAGCAGCGGGATGAGGAACCTCGCTGTAGCGTTGGTCATGTTGTCAACTCCTTGCAGTTGACGGCCACGCCCCCGGACGCATGCAGCGCGTCGCGGGGGTCCTCTCGTTGTCTCGCGAGGAGGGCCTGTCCTCGCTCTAGGCAACCCCCTCGCTACGGCCGGCGGTACTGTTGCACTGGAAGCGGCTTTTAAGAGCTTTAAGTGCTCGTACGCACCGGGGAGTTGAGGGCTCGTGGGCACTCGGGAACCGAACCGGCATCTGGAACGGCTTTACCGGCAGACCGGCTGGACGCTCCGACAGTTCGTCCAGGCCGTGAATCGTGTCGGAACCGAGCGAGGGACCCCGCTCAAGTACCGCGAGCCGTCAGCCCATCAGTGGCGCCAAGGGCAACTGCCCAAGGAGACGGTCAGACCGCTGATCTTGGAGGCTCTGGCGCGGAAGCTGGGCCGTCCCATCACCCATGCCGAGGCCGGCTTCCCGACCCCTGCCGGTAGCCCGGACGGCACTCCGAGTACGGTCGAAGGGCTGATCGATCTCGGTAGCGGAGATATGGATCCCTCGCGACGTAGCGTCCTCGGGATAAGTCTCTTTTCCGTTGCGCTGGCCGTGCCTAATTGGCCGGAAGTGGTAGGCCGGATGGACAGTGTCCAGAGCGGCCGCACTCAGCGCATCGGTATGCCAGAGGTCGACATGGTTATTGCCATGACCGAACGACTGTCGGAACTCGATGATCAATTCGGAGGGCGCCATGCCCGACCGATGGCTGCGGCTTTCCTGGTGAACACGGTAGCTCCGTACTTGCGCGCGGAGTCCCCCGAGTCCGTACGCAAGGCGATGATGTCGGCTGCTGCTGACTTGTGCTACCTCACCGGGTACATGGCGGTGGACGAAGGCATTCACGGCCTCGCGCAGCAGTATTACCTCAAGGCGTTGGAACTCGCCGGAGTGGCAGAGGACCACTTGACGTACTGCACCACGCTGCGGGGGATGAGCCTTCAGGCCGTCGATCTGGGGCATGGCGGGCAAGCCATGCGACTGGCCGACGCCGCCGCAGCCGCATCACCGCAGGCTGGTCCACGAATGCGCGCCTTCCTCGCCGGACAGCAGGCACACTCTGCCGCTCAAATCGGCGACCGCAGTAATGCGTTGATGTACCTGCGAGAAGCCGAAGTGGCGATGGACAAGGCTGAATCCAGGGAGAAGGTATTCGGCTCATACGATCCGGCCGCCCTGAACTATCACGTCAGTCAAGTGCGTTACGAATTGGGTGACATGTGCGGAGCCGTAGAAGCCATGCAGCAGTCAGACAAGTTGCGCTATGGCGTTTATCGGAGAACGCGCGTGAAAGAGCGTTCCATGCTCGCCGAACGTCAATTCTCAATCGGCCACCTGGAAGCAGCGTGCGCGACCTGGAATCTCGCTTTGGACGACTACCCTCTGGTGCAGTCCGGCCGGGCTGATCAACGCATGCGCACCATGTTCAAGCTGATCCGCCCCCATCTCAAGAATCACGCCGCACGGGAACTCCACGAACGCGCTCGGCTCGTGACTCCAGCATCGCTCTCGACCTAGAGCCGCGGTCGTCCGCTCGGACCTGGCGCACCCGACCGTAGAACCCGAAGGGCACCGCTACCCCGCCGGCCCATCGGCGGAGAAACCGACCTCCCCCCAGATCGTTGGCCGAAGCAGTGGCCTGGGCCACGACGACTCCTTAGCATCGATCACTCAAGGTCGAGACTCCGTCGCACGATCTGCCGGGAGGCCATGTGTTCCGCCGTAGGACAGCGCTCTCCGTATCCGCCACCGCCGCCCTGCTGGTGGCGGCCCCGCTGCTCGCCGCCTGCGGGAGCGAGGCGCACCCCGGTGCCGCGGCCGTCGTGGACGGGAAGCGGATCACCGTCGCGCAGTTGCAGGCGAAGGTGAAGGACGTACGGGCCGCGCAGGCGAAGTCCCCGCAGGGCGCCCAGCTGATCATGAACACCGGGCGGCTGAGCCTGGCCACCCTCAACGGCATGATCTTCGACGAGGTGCTGGCGCGCAGCGCGAAGGACGCCGGGGTGACGGTCACCCGCGGCGACATCCAGAAGTGGCGGAACAAGGCCGAGAAGCAGGCCGGTGGCGCCGAGCGGCTGAAGGCGATGTGGCTCCAGCAGGGCATCGCGCCGCAGGAGGCCGACGGCATGGTGCGCAACCAGCTGCTGCTGGACGGTGTCGCCAAGCATCTGGGCGCGGACCGGGGCACGCCGGAGGGGCAGCGGAAGCTGGCCCAGGCGCTGTCCGCGACGTCCCGCTCGCTGGGCATCGACGTCAATCCGCGGTACGGGAAGTGGGACGACCAGCAGGTCATCCTGGGAGAGACCAAGGACCCGTGGATCACGACGGAGCCGGTGCGGCAGCAGGCCTGAGCGCCGCCGCGCGCGGGAGCCGCGTCCCGCCGCGCTCCCCGCCGGTGCCGGGCGGGGAGCGCTGACCGGCGCCGGGCGGTGTCGGTGGGGTGCGTTACGTTCGATGCGTGAACGCTGACGCCTCTGCCGCCGACTCCGGCGCCGCCGCCCGCCCCCAGGCCGGCGGCACCGGACGCCTGGTCCTGCTCACCACCAGCCACCGGGTCGCCCCCGGGCTCCTGTCCTGGCCCGCATGGCAGGTGCTGCGCACGGCCGAGCGGGTGCTGTGCGCCGACGCCGGCCATCCGCAGCTGCCCTATCTGCGCGAGACCGGCATCGACGTCGAGATCGCCGCCCCCAGCGCCCGGGAACTGGTGGACTACTGCGTGCCCGAGGGCCGTACGGCCGTGGTCCTGACCTCGGCGGAGGGGGAGAGCGCGCTGACCGACGGCCTGGCCCGGCTGGCCGGCTCGGGCCGGGAGACCATGCCCGACCTGGAGCTGCTGCCCGGCTCCTACGACCTGCCCGGGGCCCGCCTGCTCGACCTCGTCCAGGTCATGGACCAGATCCGTGCCGAGTGCCCGTGGAGCAGCATCCGCACACACCAGGACCTCGCCAAGTACGGCCTGGAGGAGGCGTACGAGATGGTCGAGGCCATCGAGGCGGGCGACCGGGTCGAGCTGCGCGAGGAGCTGGGGGACGTGCTCCTCCAGGTCGTCTTCCACGCCCGGATCGCCCAGGACGACCCGGACGAGCCGTTCTCCATCGACGACGTGGCGGGCACGATCGTGGAGAAGCTGATTCACCGCCACCCCCATGTCTTCGGGGAGGAGACGGCGCGGACCCCGGAGGACGTCAAGGCGCACTGGCTGCGGACGAAGGCCGAGGAGAAGCAGCGGGAGTCGGTGACCGAGGGCGTTCCGCTGGGTCAGCCCGGACTCGCGCTGGCGGCGAAGCTGGCGTCGCGGGTGCGCACGGCGGGCCTCGACGTCGCCCTGCCGGCCGGTGCGGGGATCGGCTACGAGCTGCTGGCGATGGCGGTACGGGCCGAGGAGGAGGGGGTGGACCCCGAGGCGGCGCTGCGGGCGGCGGCGCGGGCCTACCGGGATGCTGTAGTGGCGGCCGAGGGCGCTGCGGATTAGGGCCTGTCCGATGGGGCATGGCCGGGTCCGCGGCGCTAGTACCGTTGGGGAACGGGCGGGCTGAGGGGGCGCGGTGGAGCAGGAGTTGCGGGAGCTGGCGGCCGCGGGGGCGACGGCGCTGGCCCGGGCCGCGGGCACGGACGCCTGGGCGGATGTGCGGTTGCGGGTCAGGGAGCTGTTCTCCAGGTATGACCTCATATTCCCCGAATTCCGCGGGGAGGACGGGGTGCCCGCCCAGTATGTGGAGCTGGGCTTGCGCAACGTGTTGAAGGCCGATCCCGAGGCCGCCGGGGAACTGCGTGCCCTTCTGGCGGAGTTGCCCGCGGGGCACGGGGCACCCCCGAACGGGCCCCGCCCGGCCTCCGGCGTGCACAACACCCTCTCCGGCGGCACCCAGGGCAGCGTCATCCAGGCGGGCTCGGTCGGCACGATCACCGTGCAGGCGCCCGTGTACCACCAGGGCGCCCTCATCGACCCCGAGAGCTGGCCCGCGGCCGGGGACGTGGACCCCATGGCGCTGGGGGTGCGGCCGACCCATCGGGAGTCCGGCCTGCCCCCGCTTCCGCCCTATGTCGGCCGCGACCGTGACCACGAGCTGAACGCGGCGGTGGCGCAGGCCCGGGCGCGGGGCGGGCTGGTGCTGGTGCTCGGGGAGCCGTTCGCCGGCAAGTCGCGTACGGCGCTGGCGGCGCTGGCCGACCAGCTCGACGGCTTCCGGGTGTACGCGCCGGCACGCGGTGCGGATCTGCGGGGGCTGCCCGGGCTCCTGCAGGGGCGGCCCGGACGGTACGCGCTCTGGCTGGACGACCTGGACGGGCACCTCGGTGACGGCGGGCTGGAGCCGCGGCTGCTGGCGCAGTTGAGCGCCCTGCGGGTGGTCGTGCTCGCCACCATGCGGGACGAGGCGTACGACGAGCACCGCCACGCGCCGCACGGCCGGGTGCTCGACCTCGCGCAGACGGTGGAGCTGGCACGGGAGTGGAGTCCGGCCGAGCGGGCGCTGCTGGCACACCGCGCCGGGCGCACGGGGGACTCCCGGTTGACCGCCGCGGTGGCTTCGAGCGGCCCGGAAGGCGTCGCGGCGTACCTCGGCCTGGGCCCGCTGCTGTGGGAGGAGTGGTGGCGCGCCCGCCGGGCCGACCGGCACCCGCGCGGCCACGCCCTGGTACGGGCGGCCCTCGATCTGGCCCGCTGCGGGCTCGACGGGCCGCTGCCCATGGACCTGCTGTTGAAGGTGCATGAGGGCTACGCGGACGTGACCGGGATGGACCGCGAGTCGGTGGCGGACGCCCGGGCCTGGGCGGCCGAGCGGCGGCACGGGCTGCGCCTGCTCGTACGGGTCACCGGCGACACCTGGCGGGCCGCGCCCTTCCTCGTCGAGACCGCGGCCCGGCACGAGACCTTTCCGGCCGTGGACGGCCAGGTCTGGGGCTGCGCCCTGGAAGCGGCCCGCGAGGACGAGGCGCGGGACTTCGCGAAGATCGCGGCGGGGGCGCGCGAGGCCTTCCGGCGGGCCGCCGACGAAGGCGACAGCCACGCCCTGCACCACCTCGGCGTGCTCGCGGAGTCCCTCGGCGAGGGGCAGGAGGCCGAGGGATGGTTCCGGCGTGCGGCGGAGGCGGGGCAGTCGCGGTCGGCCGGCCGGCTGGGGCGGATGCTCGCCGAGCGGGGCGAGGGCAAGCTCGCCGAGCCGTATCTGGAGCAGGCCGCCGAGGCGGGGGACGCCGAGGCGGCGACGCTGCTGGGCAAGCTGCTACGGGAGCGGGCTCAGCGCTGGCTGACGGTGGGCAAAGCGGCCGGAAACGCGGAGGCCGCGCATCTGCTGGGGGACCACCTGATGGGTGCCGGAGACTTCGACGACGCCTTCGACAGCTATCTGGACGCGGTCTATGCCGGCTATGACCCGGTCGCCCTGAGCCTGGCCCGCTTCCACCTGCTGTGTCAGGAGCCGATGGTTGCCGAGGTCTGGCTGCGGCGCGCGGCCGATGCGGGCGACGCAGAGTATTCCAAAGCGCTCAAATTCAGGGTGAACTCCGTCATCGAAACCCTTGAGGAGGCCGTGGAGTTCTTCACGGAAGGCCGGGGCCTGGACATCGTCAACCTCGGCGTACTCCTCGAAACGCACGGCCGTCCCGACGAGGCCAGGGACTGGTACCTCAAGGGACACGAGCTGGGCGACGCCTACGGCGCCTTCCGACTCGCCGTAATGGCCGAGCGGCAAGGCGAGCGGGAGACGGCCCTGGGCTGGTACCGCAGGGCCGCCGAGATGGGGCACCCAGGTGCCGAGCGGGTCCTCGCCGAGCAGCGAGGGGCTGCCGGGCCGGTCAACGAGTGACCGCGGGCTCCGGGTCGGGGGTGGCCACGGCCGTCCGCCGACCGCCCGACGGCACCCGCCGCAGCAGATCCGCGACCCACACCCCCGCGGCGGCCACCGCCAGCCCCGCCCCCAGGACGCACACCCCGCCCCAGCCGCCGGCGCTCCAGACCACCGAGGTCAGCGCCGAGCCCGCCGCACCGCCGGCGAAGTAGCTGGTCATATAGGCCGAGTTGAGGCGGTTGCGGGCCTCCGGGCGGACCCCGTAGACCAGGTTCTGGTTGCTGACGTGGACCGCCTGGGCGGCCAGGTCCAGCACGACCACCCCGGCGAGCAGCGCCCCCAGCGACCAGGCGCCGCCCGTGCCACCGGCCGCCAGCAGGCCCCACGAACCCAGCAGCAGGAACGCCGCGGCGCCGGTGACGCGGTGCGCCAGTCCGCGGTCCGCCAGCCGCCCGGCCGCCGACGCGGAGAGCGAACCGGCCGCCCCGACCAGCCCCAGCAGCCCGATTGCCGACTCCTGCCAGCCGTACGCCGGACCGGACAGCAAGAACGCCACCGCCGTCCACAGCACGGAGAAGCCCGCGAAGGTCAGTGCGCCCAGCGCGGCCCGCCATCGGAGCACCGGTTCCTGGGCGAACAGCGCCAGCGTCGAGCGCAGCAGCGCCGGGTAGCGCAGTCCGGCCGTGGTGTGCAGGGCGGGCAGCCGGAGCCGCAGCAGGAGCGCCATCAGCAGCATCAGTGCGGCGTTGACCCAGTAGACGGTGCGCCAGCCGCCCAGCTCGGTGAGCAGCCCGGCGGCCGTACGGGCCAGCAGGATGCCCAGCAGCAGTCCGGTCATGACGGTGCCGACGGTCCGGCCGCGCTCGGCGGGGGCCGCGAGGGTCGCCGCGAAGGGCATGACGACCTGCGCGGCGACCGAGGCCAGGCCGGTCAGGGCGGTACCGGTCAGCAGCAGGGCGGCGTTCGGCGCGCTGGCCGTGACGGTCAGGAACACGGCCGTGGCCGCGCAGAGCGTCACCGCGAGGCGGCGGCGCTCCAGGAGGTCGCCGAGGGGGACGAGCAGCAGCAGGCCGAGGCCGTAGCCGACCTGGGCGACGGTGACCACCAGCGCGGCGGTGGAGGCGGAGAGGTGCAGATCGTGGCCGATGGTGCCCAGGAGGGGCTGGGCGAAGTAGTTGCCGGCGACGGACAGGCCGGTGGCGACCGACATCAGCAGCAGGGTGCCGCGGCCCAGTCGGCGCGGCTGGGGTCCGTGTTCGGGTTCCATGCATGACCTCCCCGTGATGCGCCCGCGGCCACTGTGGCGGCGGGCAGCTCCCAGCCTGGTCCCCCACCATCGATGAGTCCAACGCATAGTTTTCATCTCATCCATCGTGGATCGAGATCGATATCGCCTAGGATCGGTGGGCATGGAGCTGCAGCAGATGAGGTACGTGGTCGCGGTGGCCGAGACCGGCGGTTTCACCCGGGCCGCCGAGCGCTGCCATGTGGTGCAGTCCGCGCTCAGCCATCAGATCGCCCGGCTGGAGAAGGAGCTCGGCGCCCGGCTCTTCGACCGCACCAGCCGCAGCGTCCGGCTGACGGCCGCCGGCGAGGCGTTCGTGCCGGTCGCCCGGCAGGCGCTGCAGGCGGCCGAGCGGGCCCGCGCCGAGGTGGCGGCGGCGACCGGCGAGGTGCGCGGCCGGCTGGCGGTGGGCGCGATCTCGACCGTCGCGGCCGTCGATCTCGCCCGCGAGCTGGGCGCCTTCCGCGGTCGCTATCCGCGGGTGCGGATCAGTCTGCAGATGGAGATGAGCGATCCGCTCATCGAGAAGGTGCGGGAGGGGACGCTGGATGTCGCCTTCGTCGGGCTGGCGCCCAGTGCGCGCACCGACGGCGTACGGGAGCGGGAGCTGGCGCGCGGTGAGCTGGTGGCGGTGGTGCCGCCGGGGCATGCGCTGGCCGGGCGGGAGTGGACGACGCTGACGCGGCTGGCGCGGGAGACCTTCGTGGACTTCACGGCGGGTTCGGCGGCCCGGCGGCAGCGCGACGAGGCGTTCCGGGCCGCGGGGCTGGCCTCGGAGGTGGCGTTCGAGGTCACCACGGTGGAGTTCCTGGCGAAGCTGGTGCGGGCCGGGCTGGGCATCGGCATGGTCCCGGAGGCCGTCGCCGCCGATCTGCCGGGGCTGCACATCGTGCGGGCGCGGCCGGCGCCGGAGCGCACCGAGCGGGTGGTGTGGAGCTGTCTCGGCCCGTCGCCGGCGGCCGTGGCGTTCCTTGCGGGGCTGGGGGTGCAGGCGGGGTAGGGCGGGTGGAGGCGTCGGGGTGCGCCCACCGGTTACGGTCGGAAGGTGCACGACGAGCCGGACTCCACCCCCGATCCCACCGCCTCCGCCGAAGCAGCGGCCGACGCCCGCGCGAGCGCGCCGGCCGGCGCCGGGGCCGGGGCGCCCGCGGGCTGTCCCGTGGCGTCCTCCGCCGCGGCCGCCGGCCCGGCCCCCGAGCTGTTCACCTGGGAGTTCGCCGCGAACCCGTACCCCGCGTACGCCTGGCTGCGCGAGCATGCACCGGTCCACCGGACCGCGCTGCCCAGCGGCGTCGAGGCCTGGCTGGTGACCCGCTACACCGAGGCGCGCCAGGCGCTCGCCGATGCCCGGCTGTCGAAGAACCCGGTGCACCACAGCGAGTCCGCGCACGGCAAGGGCAAGGTCGGCATCCCGGGCGAGCGCAGCGCCAACCTGATGACGCATCTGCTCAACATCGACCCGCCCGACCACACCCGGCTGCGCCGGCTGGTGTCGAAGGCGTTCACCCCGCGCCGGGTCGCGGCCTTCGCCCCCCGCGTCCAGGAGCTGGCCGACCACCTCATCGACGGCTTCGCCGGGCGCGGCGAGGCCGACCTGATCCATGAGTTCGCCTTTCCGCTGCCCATCTACGCGATCTGCGACCTGCTCGGGGTGCCGCGCGAGGACCAGGACGACTTCCGCGACTGGGCGGGCATGATGATCCGCCACGGTGGGGGGCCGCGCGGCGGGGTCGCCCGTTCCGTGAAGAAGATGCGCGGCTATCTCGCCGAGCTGATCCACCGCAAGCGCGCCTCCCTGGGGGAGACGGCACAGGCCGACGAGGACCTGATATCCGGTCTGATCCGCGCCTCCGACCACGGCGAGCACCTCACCGAGAACGAGGCCGCCGCGATGGCGTTCATCCTGCTCTTCGCCGGCTTCGAGACCACCGTCAACCTCATCGGCAACGGCACCTACGCGCTGCTGCGCCACCCCGCCCAGCGCGAACTGCTGCAGAAGTCCATGGCGGCGGGCGACACCGAGCTGCTGGCCACCGGCATCGAGGAGCTGCTCCGCTACGACGGACCCGTGGAGCTGGCGACCTGGCGGTTCGCGACGCGGGAGCTGACCCTCGGCGGGCAGCGGATCGCCGAGGGCGACCCCGTACTGGTGGTGCTGGCCGCCGCGGACCGTGATCCGTCACGCTTTGTCGAACCGGACGTTCTCGATCTGACCCGACGTGACAATCAGCATCTGGGATACGGGAACGGCATCCACTACTGCCTGGGCGCGCCGCTCGCCCGGCTCGAAGGGCAGACCGCGCTCGCCACGCTGCTGACCCGGCTCCCGGACATCCGGTTTGCCACGGATCCTGATGATCTGCGCTGGCGGGGCGGGCTCATCATGCGCGGACTGCGGTCCCTCCCGGTGGAGTTCACGCCCGAGCGGTCCTGACCGGGGGCGCGACCAAAGGTGACAGATCGTCAGTCGCGTGACCTTAACGTGATCTGCACTACACCGGCTTGTGACTACCCGTGACCCCGGCTACCTTTCGACCCGACGGTCGACAGGATTCACGATTCGTTCACACGGGCGCCCGCGTCAGCGGACGTCCGAAGGGGTGGGGAATCGAACGGTCGTCGAACAACTCAACCGCCGCGCGAAAGGCATCCGCATGCGTTCCGGGAACGGCCGACACCGTCGCCCCCGTCAGGCACCGGCCATCTTTGTCACGGCGGGAGTAACCGGTGCGGGCCTCGCACTGCCGCTGCTCTCCGCCAGTGGGGCACATGCCGCCGACACCGCGACCTGGGACCGGGTCGCCCAGTGCGAGAGCGGCGGGGTGTGGAGCGCCGCCTCGGGCAACGGCTTCTACGGCGGGCTGCAGCTGACCCAGGAGATGTGGGACGACTACGGCGGCGGGGCCTACGCCTCGCGCCCCGATCTCGCCAGCCGCGCCCAGCAGATAGCCGTGGCCGAATCGATCCTCGACGACCGCGGCCCGGACGCCTGGCCGAGCTGCGCCGTCAACGCCGGCCTCACCAGGGACGGCCGCGCACCGGAGGTCGACCCGGGCAGCACGAGCACGCCGCTGCCCGACCCGTCCGACGACGACGGCGACCCGGCCCCCTGGGACCGGTCCCCCTCGACCGGCTCGTCCGATGCGCCCGACCGCCCGGACGACTCCGGAGCCCACGAGGGCGACCACACGGGCGACCACAAGGGCGACAGTGAGAAGTCCTCTGACGGATCCCCTGACGGATCCCGCGACGGATCGTCCGACGACTCGCGCGGCGATGCGGGCGACGAGCCGTCCCAGGAGACGCCGGCGCCGTCCGAGTCCGACGGCCGTGACACCTCCAAGACCCCGGAGCCGTCCGACTCCACCACGCCCGGCGACCAGGGCGACGACGCCTCCCGCCCCACCGACCCCTCCGGCGACGCCGACCGCCCCGACCCGAGCGGTACGCCCGGGCAGACGCCCGGCAAGGGCAAGCACCGCGGCGACGCGGACCCGGGCGAGAGCGACGGCGGCGACCGGTCGTCCGGCGGCCGGCACGCCTCGCGCGGCGACGACGGGCGCCGCACGGGCCTGGCGGGCGGCGACTACACCGTGCGCCCGGGTGACAGCCTGTCAGCCATCGCCGCGGCCCATCGGCTGCCGGGCGGCTGGCCCGCGCTCTACGAGCGCAACGAGGGCGTCATCGGGGCCGACGAGAACCTGATCCAGCCGGGTCAGCGGCTCGATCTCGGGCACAAGGAAGGCTAGTTCGCCGCCTTCGTCCCCTTTGGGAAAGTGAGACAAGGCTCTCGTCGGGCGGCGGGCGCACAGATCCGCCCGCCGCCGTCATACCGGGCCTCACCTGCAGATATGTGACCAACCCGTGATCAAAAACGGTCAACTTGGTTCAGAAGGTGGGGTTTGAACACCAAGGGGATTACTGCTTACGGTCAGGACCGCTCGCCAAAGCGAGCCCCTTCGATCACACGCCGAATCCTGCCGGTGGTCGGAGGCAGTTGACGCGCAAGCGCCGAAGGCAGGAGCGGGGGAACCAAGGTAGGCGCCGGCCCGGCCCGTGAAAGCGGGTCAGCCGGCTTGGGGTGAAGCCAGGTGCGCCATGCGCGCCCGGCCGGGCGACTCACAGCCCGAACCCGACAGCTCACCTCGTAGGCGTCGGTGAGGAAACGAACGAACCATGCTGATCAACAAGGGCAAGCACCGTCGTCCCTCCAAGGCCGTCCGCGTCGCCACCCTCGCCGGTGTCGCCGGTGCCGCCGTCGCCGTCCCGCTGATGGGCGCCACGTCCGCCTCCGCCGCCTCGGTCGCCACCTGGGACAAGGTCGCCCAGTGCGAGTCCGGTGGCAACTGGTCGATCAACACCGGTAACGGCTACTACGGTGGCCTGCAGTTCTCCAACTCCAGCTGGGCCGCCGCCGGTGGCACCCAGTACGCGCCGCGCGCCGACCTGGCCACCAAGACCCAGCAGATCGCCGCCGCCGAGAAGCTCCTCGCCATCCAGGGCCCGGGCGCCTGGTCCTGCGCCGGTGCCGGTGGCCTGACCTCCGGTGGTCCGGCCCCCGAGCTCGACACCTCCGCCAAGTCCGCCCCCAAGCAGGAGCAGGCCAAGCCCGAGGTGAAGAAGGCTCCGGCCGCCCCCAAGGCCGAGACGGCCCAGCCGGCCCCGAAGAAGTCCGAGCGCGGCGGCGACTACACCGTCAAGGCGGGCGACACCCTCGCCAAGATAGCCAAGGCCCACGGCACCAACTGGAAGTCGCTCTACGCGGCCAACAAGTCGGTCATCGGCGGCAACCCGAACCTGATCTTCCCGGGTCAGCAGCTCAGCATCTGAGCCGTCCGCTCACCGGGTCCCCCATGACCCCCGCGGCGATCCCCGCCGCTTCGTGAGACTGCCCCGCCCGGCGCACACGCCCCCCCCAGTGCGCCGTGGCGGGGCTTCTCCGTTCGCCGGGGCGCGCGACGCCGGTGACCAGCAACGTCGAGCGTTTTTCCCCGCTCAGCGAACAATGTGCCGAAACCTCCCGTGAACTGCGCCTTTGAGTATCTTTTCGTCCCACGGAGCGGGCCGAGGGCAAGCGGACGCGCCAGGGGCCGTTAGGCTCATGCTGCAGAACTCCAGACACCCATGAAGGAGACAACGTGCCGTCCATCGACGTCGTCGTAGCCCGCGAAATTCTCGACTCGCGAGGTAATCCCACGGTCGAGGTCGAGGTCGGCCTCGACGACGGCAGCACGGGCCGTGCCGCCGTGCCGTCCGGCGCCTCGACCGGCGCCTTCGAGGCCATCGAGCTCCGCGACGGCGACCCGAACCGCTACCTCGGCAAGGGCGTCGAGAAGGCCGTCCTGGCCGTCATCGAGCAGATCGGCCCGGAGCTCGTCGGCTACGACGCGACCGAGCAGCGGCTGATCGACCAGGCGATGTTCGACCTGGACGCCACCGACAACAAGGGCTCGCTCGGCGCCAACGCCATCCTCGGCGTCTCCCTGGCCGTCGCGCACGCCGCCTCCGAGGCCAGCGACCTCCCGCTGTTCCGCTACCTCGGCGGCCCGAACGCGCATGTGCTGCCCGTGCCGATGATGAACATCCTCAACGGCGGTTCGCACGCCGACTCCAACGTGGACATCCAGGAGTTCATGATCGCGCCGATCGGCGCGGAGTCCTTCTCCGAGGCGCTGCGCTGGGGCGCGGAGGTCTACCACACCCTCAAGAAGGTCCTCAAGGAGCGCGGCCTGTCCACCGGCCTCGGCGACGAGGGCGGCTTCGCCCCGAACCTGGGCTCCAACCGCGAGGCCCTCGACCTCATCCTCGAGGCCATCAAGCAGGCCGGTTACACCCCCGGCCAGGACATCGCGCTCGCGCTGGACGTCGCCGCCTCCGAGTTCTACAAGGACGGCTCGTACCAGTTCGAGGGCCAGACCCGCTCGGCCGCCGAGATGACCGAGTACTACGCGGAGCTGGTGGCGGCCTACCCGCTGGTCTCCATCGAGGACCCGCTGTTCGAGGACGACTGGGCCGGCTGGAAGGTCATCACCGACCAGCTCGGCGCCAAGGTCCAGCTGGTCGGCGACGACCTGTTCGTCACCAACCCCGAGCGCCTCGCCCGCGGCATCGAGGAGGGCTCCGCCAACGCGCTGCTGGTGAAGGTCAACCAGATCGGCTCGCTGACCGAGACCCTGGACGCCGTCGAGCTGGCCCAGCGCAACGGCTTCAAGTGCATGATGTCGCACCGCTCCGGTGAGACCGAGGACGTCACCATCGCCGACCTGGCCGTCGCCACCAACTGCGGCCAGATCAAGACCGGTGCCCCGGCCCGCTCCGAGCGCGTCGCCAAGTACAACCAGCTGCTGCGCATCGAGGAGATCCTCGACGACGCCGCGGTCTACGCCGGCCGCTCCGCCTTCCCGCGGTTTCGCTCTGCGAACTGAATCGGCACAGCGCTCTGCGAACTGATTCGGCACAGCGCTCTGCGTAACGGCTGATCGGCTGACGTCACGGCCGAACGCCTCGTACGTCCCCGGCGACGGTCCCGTACCGTTGCCGGGGACGTACCCGCTTTTGCAGTCCGGCGTCAGTCAGTGAAGGGGAGACGACGTGCCCGCGGACCGGTTCTCGACCGCGACCCGACTCAAGGCGCTCGGCGAGCAGGCCGCCGCCCGCGTCTACCGAGCCCGCCCGCCCCGACGCAACCGCCTCACCGGCCGCGCCGCCCTGCTGGCGCTGGTGATGTGTTCCCTGGTGGTCGCCCTCGCGTACCCGATAAGGCAGTACATCTCCCAGCGCTCCGACATCGCCGAACAGCGCCGCAAGGCCCAGGACGCCGGTGCCGAGCTGGACCGGCTGCGCGAGCAGCGGGCCCGGTGGCAGGACCCGGAGTACGTACGCCAGCAGGCCCGCCGGCAGCTGCACTACGTCATGCCGGGGGAGACCGGCTACCTCGTCCAGGACGGCTCCGGTTCCGCCGCCGCCCCGAAGGGACCGCAGGCGGCGCGGCGCCCCTGGTACGAGAATCTGTGGAGCGCCGTCGACGCGGCCGACAAGCGGTAGCGCCGAGCCCCCTACGCCGGTGCGCCGCGGGCCGTACCGCCGGCGCGGGGCAGCCCGTACTGTCGACACCAGGCGGTCCGCACCGCCGCCTCCCCACCCACCTCACCGAAAGCGCACATGGAAACCCCTCCGCCCCAGACCGAGCCCACCGAGCCCACCGCCGCGGACATCGCGGCCTTCAAGGAGCAGCTCGGCCGCCCGCCCCGCGGGCTGCGCGCCATCGCGCACCGCTGCCCGTGCGGCCAGCCGGACGTCGTCGAGACGGCGCCGCGCCTGGAGGACGGCACGCCCTTCCCCACGCTCTACTACCTCACCTGCCCGCGCGCGGCCTCCGCGATCGGCACGCTGGAGGCCAACGGCGTGATGAAGGAGATGTCCGAGCGGCTGGCGACCGACCCGGAGCTGGCCGCCGCCTACCGCGCGGCCCACGAGGACTACATCCGGCGGCGGGACGCCATCGAGGTGCTCCAGGGCTTCCCGAGCGCGGGCGGCATGCCCGACCGGGTCAAGTGCCTGCACGTCCTCGTCGGCCACTCGCTGGCGGCCGGGCCCGGTGTCAACCCGCTCGGGGACGAGGCCATCGCGATGCTGCCGGAGTGGTGGAAGAAGGGGCCGTGTGTGAGCCCCTGCGCCGAGGACGACCAGGGAGGTTCCCAGTGAAGCGGGTCGCCGCCATCGACTGCGGTACGAACTCCATCCGCCTGCTCGTCGCGGACGCCGACCCGGTGACGGGCGAGCTGAAGGACCTCGACCGCCGGATGCAGATCGTCCGGCTGGGACAGGGCGTGGACCGTACGGGGCGGCTGTCGCCGGAGGCGCTGGAGCGGACCTTCGCGGCCTGCCGGGAGTACGCCGCGGTGATCGGCAGCCTGGGCGCGCAGCAGGTCCGCTTCGTGGCCACCTCCGCTTCCCGGGACGCGGAGAACCGCGAGGACTTCGTCCGCGGTGTCGTGGACATCCTGGGCGTGGAGCCCGAGGTGATCACCGGTGACCAGGAGGCGGAGTTCTCCTTCAACGGCGCCACCAAGGAGCTGGCGGGCCGCCCGGACCTGGCCAAGCCCTTCCTGGTGGTGGACATCGGCGGCGGCTCGACGGAGTTCGTCCTCGGCGACTCCCAGGACGCCTCGCCGCGCAGTTCCTACCGCGCCGCGTGCTCCGTCGACGTCGGCTGCGTGCGGATGACCGAGCGGCACCTGCTGCACGGGGGAGAGATCAGCGACCCGCCGGCCCCGGGGCAGATCACCGCCATGAAGGCGGACATCGCCGCGGCGCTGGACCGGGCGGAGCGGACCGTCCCGCTGAGCGAGGCCGCCACGCTGGTGGGCCTGGCCGGTTCGGTCACCACCGTCGCCGGTATCGCGCTGGGCCTGGACCACTACGACTCCGAGGCCATCCACCACGCGCGGATCTCGCTGGCGAAGGTCCGTGAGATCACCGAGCAGCTGCTGTCCGCCACCCACGCCGAGCGGGCGGCCATCCCGGTCATGCACCCGGGCCGGGTCGACGTGATCGGCGCGGGCGCGCTCGTACTGCTGTCGATCATGGAGCGGACGGGCGCCGAGGAGGTCGTCGTCAGCGAGCACGACATCCTCGACGGCATCGCCTGGAGCATCGCCGGCTGAGTCGCCGGCCGGGGTGCGCACAGGTGCGGCAGGGGTCGGCAACGGCCTCTGCCGACCGGCGTCTTGAGCGGGCGCAAGGCCCGTCCGAGCGCGTTCCGGGGGGCTTTCGAGGGTTCCGTGGAGGGGCCCGCGAAGAAAGTTCGTGAAATCCTTCACATGAAAAAGCCTCCTGTTGGGCGAACAATCAGCTCGTCCGACCCTCATTCGAAGGTCCTGCGACCCTTCGACCCGGAGGATGCCTGGGTGTCGGAGCGTGAGCGGTGCGCTCCCGGAGGGAGTGGTTCAGCCGCCCGGGGCCCGACAAGCCCTGATCAACGGGGGTCTCCAACGCCTCGGGCCCTGCGGTGGTTCCACTGCGCACTATGGCGTCGGTCACGAAGCCGGCGGAGTGTAGCAGATGCCCCCTCGGTGCTTGTGAAGGGGCTCACGAGCGACCCCCCATGTGGGGGTGGATACTCGATGCATGAGCACCACGGAGCGTCCCAGGATCCTCGTAGTAGGCGGTGGGTACGTAGGCCTGTACGCAGCTCGGCGCATCCTCAAGAAGATGCGCTACGGCGAGGCGACCGTCACGGTCGTCGACCCGCGGTCGTACATGACCTATCAGCCCTTCCTCCCCGAAGCCGCCGCCGGCAGCATCTCCCCGCGGCATGTCGTCGTCCCGCTGCGACGCGTGCTTCCCAAGGCGGAGGTCCTCACCGGCCGGGTCACCACCATCGACCAGGACCGCAAGGTCGCCGTGATCGCCCCGCTGGTGGGCGAGGCGTACGAGCTGCCCTTCGACTATCTGGTCATCGCGATGGGCGCGGTCTCCCGCACCTTCCCCATTCCCGGCCTGGCCGAGAACGGCATCGGCATGAAGGGCGTGGAAGAGGCCATCGGCCTGCGCAACCACGTCCTGGAGCAGCTGGACAAGGCCGACTCCACGACCGACGAAGAGGTCCGCCGCAAGGCCCTGACCTTCGTCTTCGTCGGCGGTGGCTTCGCGGGCGCGGAGACCGTCGGCGAGGTCGAGGACATGGCCCGCGACGCCGCGAAGTACTACAGCAACGTCAAGCGCGAGGACATGCGCTTCCTGCTGGTCGACGTCGCCGACAAGATCCTCCCCGAGGTCGGCCCCAAGCTCGGTGCCTACGGCAAGGAGCACCTGGAGAGCCGCGGCGTCGAGATCTACCTCAAGACCGGCATGGACTCCTGCGTCGACGGTCATGTGAAGCTCAACAACGGCCTCGAGGTCGACTCCAACACCATCGTGTGGACCGCGGGTGTCAAGCCCAACCCGGCGCTGTCCCGCTTCGGTCTGCCGCTCGGCCCGCGCGGTCACGTCGACACCGCCGCCACCCTCCAGGTGCAGGGCACCGACTACATCTGGGCCGCGGGCGACAACGCCCAGGTCCCGGACCTGGTCGGCCGCAAGAACGGCAACGAGAACGCCTGGTGCCCGCCGAACGCGCAGCACGCGCTGCGGCAGGCCAAGGTCCTCGGCGACAACGTGGTCTCCGGCATGCGGGGCTTCCCGCAGAAGGAGTACAGCCACGCCAACAAGGGTGCGGTCGCCGGTCTGGGCCTGCACAAGGGCGTCGCGATGATCGTCATGGGCAAGATGAAGATCAAGCTCAAGGGCCGTCTCGCCTGGTACATGCACCGCGCGTACCACGGCATGGCGATGCCGACGTTCAACCGCAAGATCCGGGTCTTCGCCGACTGGACGCTGGCGATGTTCCTCAAGCGCGAGGTCGTCTCGCTCGGCGCCATGGAGAACCCCCGCGAGGAGTTCTACGAGGCGGCCAAGCCGGCCCCCGCGCCGGCCGCGGCCGGCGCCGGCGACAAGCCGAAGGCCAAGGCTTCCTGAAACCCCGGTCGGCTACTCCGACCAGCCCGAAGGGCGTCCGCCATCCGTGGGGCGGGCGCCCTTCGGCGTGTCCGCTCTGGCGAAACGCGGGCTTTTTGCGGTTCTCTTGCGTGTGAACGGGACTATCCGGGCGCCCCATTGGCGTTTACGTGGTGGGTGAAACTTCTTTGCCCGACTCGTCAACACGGAGGTGTGCGACATGGCCGACGCCGCTGGACGGCTCACCAAGCTCGCCGGGGAGGTGCTGGGAAGCCCGCTCCCGGTGCGCATCCGCGCCTGGGACCGCAGCGAGTCCGGCCCGCCGGGGGCACCCGTACTCGTCATCCGCAACCGCCGTGCGCTGCGCCGGCTGCTGTTCAAGCCCGGTGAACTGGGCCTGGCCCGCGCCTGGGTCGCCGGCGACATCGACGTCGACGGGGACCTCTACGAGGCCCTCGATCTGCTCGCCGGGATGATCTGGGAGCGCGGCGGCGACGCCCCCGAGCCGCAGCGCGCCGCCGTACTGCGCGCGCTGGCCCGGCCGGAGATCCGCTCCGCCGCCCGGGAGCTGCTCGCCCTGGCCGGCGCCCCGGTGCCGCCGACGCCGCCCGCCGAGGAGGTCCGGCGCCGCCGCGGACCGCTGCACACCCTGCGGCGCGACAAAGAGGCCATCAGCCACCACTACGACGTCGGAAACGACTTCTACGCGCTGGTGCTCGGCCCGTCCATGGTCTACTCCTGCGCCTACTGGGACGGACCGGACGCCACCCTGGAGGACGCCCAGCGCGACAAGCTCGACCTGATCTGCCGCAAGCTCGGTCTCAAGGAGGGCCAGCGGCTGCTGGACGTGGGCTGCGGCTGGGGCTCGATGGTGCTGCACGCGGCCCGCGAGTACGGCGTACGGGCGGTCGGCATCACCCTCTCCGAGGAGCAGGCCACCTTCGCCCGCAAGCGGATCGCCGACGCCGGGCTCGCCGACCGGATCGAGATCCGGGTGCAGGACTACCGCGAGATCAAGGACGAGCCGTTCGACGCGATCTCCTCGATCGGGATGGCCGAGCATGTCGGGCGGGCCCAGTACGCGGAGTACGCGAGCGCGCTGTACGACCTGCTCAGACCCGGCGGGCGGCTGCTGAACCACCAGATCGCCCGGCGTCCGCTGGCGGACGAGGAGACCTACCGGGTCGATGAGTTCATCGATCGCTATGTCTTCCCGGACGGGGAGCTGGCGCCGATCGGTCGGACGGCCGGCCAGCTGGAGGAGGCCGGGTTCGAGGTACGGGACGTGGAGGCGATCCGGGAGCACTACGCGCTGACGCTGCGCAGCTGGGTCGCCAACCTGGAGGCGCGCTGGGACGAGGCGGTGCGCCTGACGTCCGAGGGGCGGGCCCGGGTCTGGCGGCTGTACATGGCCGCGTCGGCCCTGTCCTTCGAGCGGAACAGGATAGGGGTCAACCAGGTCCTGGCCGTCCGGACCCCGGAGAGCGGAGCCTCCGGGGTGCCGTTGCGGACGCGGGTGTGGAAGGGCTGACGCGCCGGTGCGCCCGTGGGGGGGGGGGGGGGGGGGGGGGGGGGGGGGGGGAAAAAGACCCATCCCCTCCCCCCCCCCCAATCGCTGACGTCTCTCC
>NZ_JBVIRA010000028.1:0-96244 GCF_055576575.1 Streptomyces sp. NPDC033270 | reverse complement strand
ACAAGAAGAATCTCTTCTTGTTGTGTTTTTGGCCGGATTGGGCGTATCCCCCCCCCCCCCCCCCCCCCCCCCCCCCCCCCCCCCCCCCCCCCCCCCCCCCCCCGGCACCGCACTACTCCGCCTTGATCGCCGCCAGCATGTTGAGCTTCGCCGCCCGGCGGGCCGGCCACAGTGCGGCCAGTACGCCGACGAGTGCGGCCAGGGCGAGGAAGACGCCGATCCGGGCCCAGGGCAGGACCAGTTCGTACGTCGGCAGCGAGCCGCCGATCAGTTCGCCGGCCGCCCAGCCGAAGAACACGCCCAGGCCGATGCCGAGCACTCCGCCGAACAGGGAGATCACCAGCGACTCCAGGCGGACCATGCGCTTGATGCCGCGCCGGTCCAGGCCGATGGCGCGCAGCATGCCGATCTCCTGCGAGCGTTCGAAGACCGACATCGCCAGGGTGTTGATGACCCCGAGCACCGCGACGATCACGGCCATCGCCAGCAGCCCGTAGAGCATGTTCAGCATCAGGTTGAACATCTGGGCTATGCCGTCGGAGACGTCCTTCTTGTCCGCGACGGAGATCGCCGGGTTCTTGCCGAGCGCCTTGACCAGCGAGTCCTTGGTGGCGTCGGTGGCGCCGTCCTTGGTCTTGACCATCACCTGCATATCGGTGATCTGCTTCTGGTGCGGGGCCAGCGTGGCGTTGTCCAGGATGATGCCCCTGATCATCTCGTTGCCCTGGTAGACACCGGAGACCGTCAGCGTGCCCTTCTTGCCGTCCTCGAACGTCACCGGGAAGCGGGAGCCGGGCTGCCAGCCCTTCTCCTTGGCGGTGGCCTCGTCCACCACGGTCCGGTCGCCGCGCAGGTCGCCCAGCGAGCCCTTGACGAAGTCGAGCCCGGTGAGCTTGCCGAAGTCCTTGCCGTTGACGCCGGTCAGGTACGAGGTGTCGGTGCCGACCCGGGACGGGGAGTTGCGCAGCGGGCTGGACGCGGTGACCTCCTCCAGGGCGGCGATCTTCTTCGCCACGTCGGGGGAGAGCGGCGTCCGGCTGGCCATGGAGACGACGTAGTCGGCCTTGAGCGCCTCGGTGGCCATCTTGTCGATGCCCTTCTGCACGCTGCCCGCGATCACCGTCATGCCGGTGATCAGCGTCAGCCCGACCATCAGCGCGGAGGCCGTGGCGGCCGTACGGCGCGGGTTGCGGACCGCGTTCTGCCGGGCGAGCGAGCCGGAGATCCCGAAGGCGCGCAGTACGGGCGCGGCCAGCGCGATCAGCGGGCGGGACAGCAGCGGCGTCAGGATGAACACACCGATCAGCAGCAGCCCCGCGCCGCCGGTCATCACGGCCTTGCCGTCGTCCATGCCGGTGGCGACCAGGACGCCGGCCGCACCGGTGCCCGCGAACAGCGCACCGATGCTGTTGCGGACCACCAGCGACTTGGTGGTGGCGGTGGCGTGCACACTGTTCATCGCGGCGACCGGCGGGATCTTCGCGGCGCGCCGGCCCGGCAGCCAGGCGGCCAGGACGGTGACGACGATGCCCACCAGCAGCGAGATCAGGACCGTGGAGAGCGAGACGACCAGCGGGCCGTCGGGGACCGTGGCGCCGGTGGAGCTCATCAGGGCGCGCATACCGGCGCCGATGCCGATGCCGGCGACCAGGCCGGTGGCCGCGGCGATCGCGCCGACGACGAACGCCTCGATGAGCACCGAGCGGGTCACCTGCCGGCGGCTCGCGCCGACCGCGCGCAGCAGCGCCAGCTCCTTGGTGCGCTGGGCGACCAGCATGGTGAAGGTGTTGGCGATGATGAAGACGCCGACGAAGAGCGCGATACCGGCGAAGACGAGCAGACCGGTCTTCATGCCGTCCATGCTCTCGGCGATCATCTTGGCCTGCTCGTCGGCGAGCTGCTTGCCGGTGGTGGCCTCGGCGCCGTCCTTGGGCAGCACCTTGTCGATCGCGGCCTTCAGGGCCGTCTGCGAGGTGCCCGGCGCGGCCTTGACGTCGATCTCGCTGAAGGCGCCGGGCGTGGCGAACAGTTGCTGGGCGGTGCGGGTGTCGAACAGCGCGAGGCTGCCACCGGCCGCGACGGTGCCGTCGTCGGTGGTGAACACGCCGGTCAGCTTCTGCTCGCGGACCGGTCCGTCGACGGAGATCCGGACGGTGTCGCCGACCTTGTAGCCGGCCTTGTCGGCGGTGTGCGCGTCCAGCGCGAACTCGTGCGCGCCCTTGGGGGCGGCGCCGCTGCGCAGCGGGTAGCGGGCGTCCTTGCTGTCGTCGCCGGGGAAGTAGTTGCCGCCGCGGGTCGAGAAGCCGTCGCCGATCAGCTCGCCCTTCTTGTCGGCGATGGCGGTGAAGCCGGAGACGGTGCCGGTCACGGAGGCGGCGCCGGGAACCCGGCCTGCCGCCTCGAGCAGCTTCTGGTCGAGGTGGGGGATTGCGCCGGGCGCGCCGCCGCCGTTGTCCGGGGACTTCGGCTGGATGGCGACGTCGACGTTGTCGTAGCCCTTTTGGGAGCTGGCCTGGAACGCGTCGGAGATGGTCGAGGTGAAGACCAGGGTGCCGGAGACGAAGGCCACGCCGAGCATCACGGCGAGGACGGTCATCAGCAGCCGGGCCTTGTGCGCAAGCACATTGCGCAAGGCGGTACGGAACATGGGTGGGTCAGTCCTGGAGGAGAGGTCCGGGTTGCGGGTGGCTGCCGGCGGTCAGTTCGTACGGCCCTTGGCGTCGAAGCCCTTCAGTCGTTCGAGGACCATGTCGGCGGTCGGGTCGGGCATGTCGTCGACGATCCGACCGTCGGCGAGGAAGACCACGCGGTCCGCGTAGGAGGCGGCGACCGGGTCGTGGGTCACCATCACCACGGTCTGGCCCAGTTCGCGCACGGAGTTGCGCAGGAAGCCCAGCACCTCGGCGCCGGAGCGCGAGTCGAGGTTTCCGGTGGGCTCGTCGGCGAAGATGATCTCGGGCCGGGACGCGAGCGCACGGGCGACCGCGACGCGCTGCTGCTGGCCGCCGGAGAGCTGGCTGGGGCGGTGCTTGAGGCGGCCGCTCAGCCCGACGGTCTCCACCACGCGGTCCAGCCAGGCGCGGTCGGGCTTCCGGCCGGCGATGTCCATGGGCAGGGTGATGTTCTCCAGGGCGCTCAGGGTCGGCAGCAGGTTGAACGCCTGGAAGATGAAGCCGATCTTGTCGCGCCGCAGCTGGGTGAGCTTCTTGTCCTTCAGGCCGGTCAGTTCGATGTCGCCGATCCTGGCCGAGCCGCCGGAGACCGAGTCCAGCCCGGCCATGCAGTGCATCAGGGTCGACTTGCCGGACCCGGAGGGGCCCATGATCGCGGTGAACTGGGCCTGCCGGAAGTCGACGGAGACCGCGTCCAGGGCGACCACCTGGGTCTCGCCCTGTCCGTAGACCTTGGTGAGCTCCGTGGCGCGGGCGGCCACCGAGGTGGCGCGGCTGGCGGTGGAGACGCCGGAGTGGGTGGTGGTCACGGGAAGGAGCTCCTGTCGGGACGAGGGACCATCTGCTCCGCGGGCGGCCGGTGGGCGCACACCGCGGACATCAAGCGGACGGTTTCCATCGTGGGTCAGGAGAAGGGGGGTGGACGTCAACCCCTGTGACCGTCCTCGGCCAGCCCTGGGGCGTATCCGGGGGCCGTGCGGTCATCCCTGGGGAGGAGACGGAACCCTGACGCCGGCTCGGCGTCGCGGCCGCTCGGAGGGGGACACCCGCAGGGGTGAGAGCGGCGCTGAGGGGGCGTCGAGTTTACGTCAATTCGGGCACGAATTTGCGCCGCGGCGCGTCCTGGCAAAGACAGGCCTCAGGCATGTGCCCAAGGCCTGTACCCAGCGCTGATGCACCCTCAGTTGCCAATAAAATAAGACAACCTCGGGATGAGTGGCCGATCCGCGTCGTGCACTGCGGGCTACGCTCGTGCTGCCCTCTTTGAGGTGGCATGGGGGATCCCAGGCCCGGATGGTGGAATGCAGACACGGCGAGCTTAAACCTCGCTGGCCTACGGGCCGTGCCGGTTCAAGTCCGGCTCCGGGCACTCCCGCGAGCGGCGGGCCAAAGACGGCGATTGGCTGAAAATTGAACGATGAGGGCCGCCGGTGAATGCCGGCGGCCCTCATCGCTTTGTGTGTGGTCGGCTCAGCGCTCCACAAGCGCGAACAGGCTCTCCCAGCGGCCGACAATCTCCTCCGTGGAGAACCGCTGGATGTTCTCCCGCGCGGCTTCGCCCATCGCGTCCCGAAGCTCCTTGTCGGACATCAGGCTGTCGAGATGCCGGGCGAATTCGGTGATATTGCCCGGAGGGGCCAGCAGCCCGTCCTCGCCGTCCGTGATGATCTCGTGGACGCCGGGCGCCACATCGAAGGCCACACAGGGCACGGCGGTCGCCATCGCCTCCATCGGAGCCAGCGGGAAGCCCTCACCGCGCGAGCTCAGCGCGAACACCGCGCTCTCCCGCAGCGCCCCGGGGACATCGCCGGTGCGCCCCATCCACTCGACCGACGCGGTCACTCCCAGCTCCGCCGCCAGCTTGCGCAGCGCCTCGGCCTCCTCGCCGGAGCCGTAGATCCGCAGCGTCCAGTCCGGGTGCTGCGGAGCGACCTTCGCCCAGGCCTCCAGCAGCAGGTCCACGCCCTTCTCCTCGTGGAGCCGGCCGATGCTGACCACGCACTTGCGGGACCGGTCCGAGGGGACGTCGGGGAAGAACGGCAGGGGGTTCGGCATGAAGCCGACATTGTCCATCCGCTGCCGGATCCAGCGGTCGGCGTCCTCGCGGGTGAGCGTCAGCATCCGGTCGACGTCCGCGTAAAACCGCTTGACGCGACCGAAGCGGGACGACTTGCGGCAGGTCTCGAACGATTCATGGCTCATACCGATCACCGTCAGCCCCGCGGTGTCGGCCAGTGCGACCCACTCCATCGCCCAGACCTGGGTGACGATCACCACTCCGCCCGGCTTGGCCGCCCGGAACAGCGCGCTCATCTTGGCCGCCTGCTCACGCATACCGGCCTCCCGGGCGGCCCGGCGGCGCTGCTCGGCGATGTTGAGCCGGTCCTTGAGGCCGCGTACGGGGCGGACGCTCGGCGGGTGCTCGGTGTAGAGCGTGGTGGTCTGGAACGGCAGGTCGTCGGCGAGTTCGTGGACCCGCCCCTCGGGCGGCGGCACGATGCCGACGATGTGCACCCGGTGGCCCCGCTCGCTGAACAGGCGCGCCATCTGGTGCGACCAGCTGGTGATGCCGCCCATCTCGTTGACACTGTTGGAGACGAAGAAGATGTCCCGCGGTCCGGCTGCGTACGACTTGGTCATCAACGGCTCCACTGCGCAAAGAACTGGTCGACGATGCTCTTGGCGGCGTCGCCCCGGTCGTATTCCCCGAACCTGGCGACGAATTCCTGGCGGCGCTTCGCGTATTCCAGAGCCTGCGTCTCGAACGACTTGAGCGTCTCGTGGAATTCGTCCTCGGTGCGGACCACCGGGCCCGGCGCGTGCTCCAGCAGATCGAAGTACGTGCCCCGGCCCTCGTGGACGTATTCGTCGTAGTCGTAGGTGAAGAACATCAGCGGCCGGTCGAGCAGCGCATAATCGAACATCACCGACGAATAGTCCGTGATCAAACCGTCGGCCAGCTCCAGGATCGGCGTCACGTCATGGCGCGCCGATACGTCGATGACCCGGCCCTGCACGGTCGGCGGCAGCACCACGTGATTGAGGTAGTGCGAACGCACCAGCAGGACATAGCGGTCGCCGAACTGGTCGGCGAAACGCTCCACGTCGAAGGGCAATGCGAAGCGCCCGTGCCGGCCCCCCGCCTTGCGGAAGGTCGGTGCGTAAAGGAGTACGGTCTTGTCCTCGGGAATGCCCAACTCCGCGGCCAGCGGCCCGCGTTCACGCCGCCCCAGCTCCGCTTCCCGCTGCCGGGCGCGCACCAGCGCGTCATTGCGCGGGTACCCCACACGCAGCAGCGTCCTCTCCTTGAGCCGGAACGCCTTGGCCAGGGTGTGGACATCGTGCTCGGAGCGGACCAGGAAGCGGTCGAAGCGGTCCAGCGAGAGCTGTTGCTCGGCCTGCTGCTGGCGGGTCTGCGCCTTCAGCGCCGGCTGGTCGAAGCCCATGTTCTTCAGCGCCGAGCCGTGCCAGGTCTGGATGTAGGTGGTCTCCGGGCGCTTGGTCAGCTTGAGCGGGTAGCTCTGGTTGTCCACCCAGAACTCGGCCTGGGCCAGCGCCTTGAGGTACGGCAGCGACCAGCGCCGTACGAGGGTGACGTCCTTGGGGAAGTCCTTGGGGGAGCCGGCGTAGGACCAGATCGCCTCGAAGTCCAGGCCCTGCCGGCGCATCTCCTCGTAGATGGCACGCGGGCTGTCGCTGTACTGCTTGCCCAGATGGCTTTCGAAGACCACCGTGCGCTTCTTGACGGGCAGCCGGCTGAAGACCTCGTGGTAGGCGCGGAGCTTGGTGTCACCGGAGGTGACCTTCTTGCGCAGCGCCTTGGCCTTGCGGTAGCCGGTCTTGGCCAGCGTCCCCGGCGTGCCGCGCACCCCGCGGGTGATCAGCTCCTGTACGCGCTCGGCGTTGCGGCCCTCGCTGACCAGGCGGAACGCCAGATGCCCCTTGGCGGAGGCATGCGGCTCCAGATGGTCGGCGACCATCCGCGTCAGCCGCGGACGGATCGGCAGCCCGCCGGACAGCTCGGTGTCGGCGACGGTGAGCCGGGTGGTGGTGCGCACCCCGTCCACGTCCAGGCGCAGCCGGACGTCCCAGATGCTGTCGACGATGCCCAGCGGGCGCAGCTTGGCGGTGAGGTCCGCCGTGGCCTCCCAGTGGATGCCGTCGCCCTCATGGCGCACCGCGCGCACGGGGAAGTGGAAGGACTGCAGGCTGCGCCGCCGGGCGCTGAACTCCAGCGCGCCCGTGAGCCGGGCTCCCGGCGGGATGACACCGAGCGGATTGGTGATCCGGCCGGTCAGGGAGACGGACCCGCCCGACTGGCGGTAACGGGTCAGCTGATTGCGCAGGAACAGCTTGTCGACCGGCTTCTCGTGGTAGCCGATGTCGGTGACGTCCAGCACCTCGCGGCCGAACGCGTCGTCGAGGTGGCCGTCGCACCAGTAGATCCGGCCGTCGTTCTCGGCGAGCGGCGAGGAGAGCTTGTCGCGGTTGATGAGCGTGTCGACCGCCGGGATCAGATTGTCCCAGTCACCCTGCTGGAGCAGGTAGGCGCAGATGGCCTGAATCGGCTGTACGCGCGCGTACGCCTCGGGGGCGATGCCCGCGAGGTATTCGCGGGAGAGTTCGGCGAATTCCCGGCGGTAGGACTCGTCCCGGAACGGCAGATCCCGCAGATGCAGGACCAGGTCGTGCTTCAGGAACTTCACGTCCTTGGCGAGCCGCATCTCGGTCAGCCCGCGTTCGGCCAGCAATGCGTCGATACGCCGGTGAATTTCCAGCCGGTGCGCATAGTTCGTCATTTCGTGCCGGCGGTTCGTCACCGATTTCACGGCGGCCCGCTCGAACACATGCCAGAAGTAGACCTGATTGGGAATCAGGGTGATGCGCCGCGCCGCGAGATAGGCGTCGGCGATAAACATCAGGTCCTCGTAGAACATCCCCTTGGGGAAACGAAGGTCGTTCTCGATGAGGAACTCACGCCGATAGCACTTGTTCGTGGACAGGGTGTCCCACACGAACAGGTCCGGCAATTCCGTTACGGATTCGAGCGTACGGGTCGTGGAATAGAGCCAGGCGTACCACTCGTCCCGCTTCTGGTTGCGGGTGTCCTTGTGCAGCCGGACGCACAGACCGGAGACGATGTCCGACCCGGTTTCCTCGGCGGCCTGGAGCATATTCCGGCACGCGTTGAGTTCCAGGACGTCGTCGCTGTCCAGGAACATGACGTAGCGGCCCGTGGCGTGCTGGATGCCGGCGTTGCGCGGCTCGCCTCCCGCACCGCTGTTCTCCGGCAGCTGGAAGGCTCTGACGCGGCCGGGGTGGGCGGCCGCGAGGTGTTGCGCCACTTCGAAAGAGCGGTCGGTGCTGCAGTCGTCGACGATCACCACCTCGACGCCCCGGAGCGTTTGGTCCAGTACGGACTGGACTGCGGTCGGCAACCGGTCGGCGTCGTTGTAGACGATGACGACTACTGAGACGTCAGGCACAGGCACCTCAACCCTCTTTCGCTACTGTTTCCCGCCAGAATAGACCTGTCTGTACCCTCGGATTACAACCGATCGCGCCCGCACCACTACATACAGTAAGCCATCGACGCAGCGTGAAGGGGCACTCCGGTGTTCGGATCTTGACCATGCGTCATCTCAGGAGATCCATCCACCGGGGCAGGTTCCGGCCGGAAGGGAAGACGGCCGCTCCGGTGAATCGGTTGCCTGTGGGCATGTGACGTGCGTTGCCCGGCGGGGTGCGGTGCCCTTGCGATCAGACATTTATCGGATTCCCTGCGGCGGCGGTACGGAGGGAAATGGCCGGTCGACCGCGGCGGCCCGAGATCGAATACCCGGAATGTCGGAAGCGGGGGGTGTGCGCATGCGGCGGAGCGGCCCGCGGTCCGGCCGCGTCCGTCGCCTGCCGGGCACCTTCGCGGCGTCCCGCACGTCCTCCTCCTGGAGGACGTGTCGCGCCCGGTTCGGGGAAAGATCCTGCTCAAGAACTAGCGACGCGCCTTTGCCAAGCCATTACGCTTGCCGTCAAGGCCGCGCAGGGCGGCCATGGAGGAGTGAGATGAGGAGCAGCAACCCGGTCTTCTCGCGTCGGGGGTTCAGCCGCGACACCGGCTACGCGGGCTTCAACGCACCGCAGCAGGCCGGGGGCCCCACCGCGAACCCGTACGCCGGCACGAACCCCTACGCGCAGGGTGGCAACCCCTACGCCCAGGACCAGCAGTCCGTAACCCAGGCACCGCCGCAGTACGCGCCGCAGTCCCGCCCGATGACGATGGACGACGTCGTCGCACGGACGGGCATGACGCTCGGCACGGTCGTCGCCGGTGCCACCGTCGGCTGGCTGTTCCTGACCGAGAACCTCGGCTTCGCCATCGGCGCCGGCCTGGTGGCGATGGTGCTGGCGCTGGTGCAGTCGTTCAAGCGCAAGCCGTCGCCCGCGCTGATCCTGGCGTACGCGGCGCTGGAAGGCGTCTTCCTCGGCGCGCTCAGCGGCTTCATCAACGACCTGCCGAAGCTGAACGGCGCCCCCATGCAGGCGGTGCTGGGCACGATGGCGGTGTTCGTCGCCATGCTGGTCGCCTACAAGACGCGGATCGTGCGGGTCACCGCCCGCTTCACCCGCTTCGTGATGATCGCGGCGATGGGCTTCGTCCTGCTGTCGCTGGTCAACCTGATGTTCATGGTGTTCGGCGGCGGCGAGGGCCTCGGCTTCCGCAGCGGCGGCCTGGGCATCGTCTTCGGCATCGTGGGCGTGGTCCTCGGCGCGCTGTTCCTGGCCCTGGACTTCAAGCAGGTCGAGGACGGCATCGCCTACGGCGCCCCGCGCGAGGAGTCCTGGCTCGCGGCGTTCGGCCTGACCATGACGCTGGTGTGGATCTACATGGAGATGCTGCGGCTGATCTCGATCCTCCGGGGCGACTGACACGGTCGGCCGCCACGGCGCACGACACCCGAAGGGCCCGCAGGCGAACGCCTGCGGGCCCTTCGGCCTTCGTTGTGCGCGAGTGGTGTGTCGCGTGTCCCGAGCCGGACACGCCTAAGCGCGTCATCGCGGGTCAGAACTTCCGCGCGGCGCGCCTGAGGTCGTGTTCATGGACGATCGCCTTGGCGTGCCCGTACGCGAGGTTGTGCTCGCCACGGAGCCAGCTGACCTTTTCGTCGAAACGGAAGAAGGCGGGGCCTTCGTCAACGGTGCGGAGCCATTCGGAGATTTCCCGGCCGGTGCAGTCCGGGATGCGGGAGAGCAGATTCCGGTGGGTCTCTTCGGAGAAGAGCTGAGACATCGGCGCCTCCGGACGCGGTCGATGCTGGTTCTTCAGCACACCGTGCCTGAGCGTTCTGCCGTTGGCAACCACCCGGGAGTGGCGCATAGGCTCACGGCGTGCTTGACGTGACCCCTTTGCAGACCGCCGTGGACGCCCTGGCCGACCGCCTCAGATCGCTGCCGCAGACCAGACTCGGCCGCGGCGCGGCGGCCGAAGGGCTGGAGCTGGCACGGCGGTTGGCGACCCGTGCGCAGCTGATCGAACGGCCCGAAGAGCCCCCGCGGGAGCTGCCGGACGCCGGGATGTTCGCGGCCGGCGACCAGCTGGCGGTGGCCGGACACGATCTGGTCGAGGCGCTGCGGGCCGCGGCCGCCCGCCCGGCCGGCGACGCCGGGCACTCTGACGCGAAAGTGGCCCCCGCCGAGGAGCTGGCGGAGGCCGTGCGATGCGTCCGGGCGGTGGCGGAACGCTGCTAAGGCGGGTCCGAGCCGGTGCCTCCCCTGGGGGCAGGCCCCGGAGGGCGCCCCGGCGGGGCCGCCGCGTCCGGTCAGAGCGAGGCGATGACGCGGTCGGCGAGGATGTAGACGCTCTCCTCGCGGCTCTCGCCCCAGGAGAAGGTCAGCGCGTACGCGCCGGAGATCCCGGAGCCGCCCAGCAGCACCGGCGTGCGCCCGGAGTGCAGCGCGCCGGCGACGCGCTCGGCGGCCTCGCGCTGCCCGGGGGTCAGGCAGAGCGTGGTGCCGTCGGCGAAGACATAGACGTCCAGCGTGCCCAGCGGGCCGGGGCGGACGTCGGCGACCGGGGTGCCCTGCTGGGCCAGCTCCTCCAGGCGCGCGACGGTGCGCTCGTGATCGCTGATCACCGGGTGCGGCGAGAAGTCGGGGTGCGAGGGGTGGCGCCGGCGGGCGGCGGCCAGCTCGGCGGACTCGGCCTCCTCGACGGGCTCCAACTCCGGCGCGTCGAAGGCTTCGAGCGCCTCCACGGACTCCAGGGCGTCCGGACCCAGCAGCGGCTCGATACCGGCGAAGTCCGCCTGGCGGGGCAGGAACGGCTGGGTGTCGAGCCGGTCGAACTCCGGCCGCTCGGACAGCTCGCGCTGATCGGCGCGGGCGTCCAGCGGGCTCTCGTCGCCGAGGCCGGGCAGACCGCCCAGCAGCGACGGGGCGTCGGCGGCGTCCCTGGCCTCCTGCGCGGCCCAGAAGGCGCGTGCCTCGGCCAGCTCGCGCTCCCGCTCCTCGGCCAGCGCGTCGGCGACGGCGGCGCGTATGTCCGCGAGCGGGGTCTCGGCGGCCGGGGTCGTACGGGCGGCCGGGACGGTCGCGGTGGCCGCCGGTGCCGTGTCCGCGGCCCGGGCGCACGCGACGGCGTCCTGCCGGGCGGTGACGAGCTCGGCGTGCAGCTCGGCGATCTGGCCGCGCAGCGCACGGGCGGTGCGCAGGGCGGCGGCGCCCAGTGCCACGGCGACGACCGCGGCCACTAGCAGGACGAGGGTGGTGACGCTCATGCCGAAACCTCTCTTCGCTCGGTCCCGCATGCGCGAGACGCGCAGCGTTCGGTGATTCGCCCGCGGCGCTCGCTCATGCGTCCTCCCCACTTCGCTCGGCGACCCGCTCGGCACGGGCCGCGCCTCGGTACACGGACTTCCCCCGGCCCTCGGCCGGGGTGCCCCCCTTGACGCGCTCGCTGACGGGACGACTCCTGTGACCGCGAGATCACCGGCGTACTCCCGTTAACAGAATGTTCTCCGACTTCCTACATCAGCCTGCCGGGGGTCGGCGACCGCACCGGGTGCACTATGTCCGGAAATGCTGGAGGCCGTGGGCCTCAGGGGCCCCGGTCACCCCATGCTGACCTGCAAGAACGCCGATCCCCCAGGGCGTTGGTCACAATCCTGGGGGAGATTGGGTCGCGATCTTGTTAACACGTGACACGGCTCACGCCGTGTCGCCGCCCGTGTCCGTGCGGCAGCGAAGGGTGTGCGCGGGGCGGGAGTTGGTCCGTTCGTCCGCGCCCACCCCGTGGGCGAGCGGCCGAGCCGTCAGCTCGGCCGCCCCTGCCTTCTGGTCGCGCTGAGCTTCGCTTCCGCTCAGCTCAGCCGCTCGATCACCATCGCCATGCCCTGGCCGCCGCCCACGCACATCGTCTCCAGGCCGAACTGCTTGTCGTGCCACTGGAGGGAGTTGATGAGGGTGGTGGTGATGCGGGCGCCGGTCATGCCGAAGGGGTGGCCGACGGCGATCGCGCCGCCGTTGACGTTCAGCCGGTCCAGGTCGATGCCCAAGTCCCGGTAGGACGGGATCACCTGGGCGGCGAACGCCTCGTTGATCTCGACCAGGTCGATGTCGGAGATCGACAGGCCGGCGCGCCGGAGGGCCTGCTTGCTGGCCTCCACGGGGCCGTAGCCCATGATCTCGGGGGACAGGCCGGAGACGCCGGTGGACACGATCCGGGCCAGCGGGGTCAGGCCCAGCTCCCGCGCCTTGGTGTCGGACATGATCACCAGCGCCGCGGCGCCGTCGTTGAGCGGGCAGCAGTTGCCGGCGGTCACCAGGCCGTCGGGGCGGAACACCGGCTTCAGGCCGGAGACGCCCTCGACGGTGACGCCGGCGCGCGGGCCGTCGTCCTTGGAGACGACCGTGCCGTCGGGCAGCGTGACCGGGGTGATCTCCCGCTCCCAGAAGCCGTTCTTGATCGCCTGCTCGGCGAGGTTCTGGGACCGTACGCCGAACTCGTCCATGTCCTGGCGGGTGATGCCCTTGAGGCGGGCGAGGTTCTCCGCGGTCTGGCCCATCGCGATGTACGCGTCCGGGATCAGGCCGTCCTCGCGCGGGTCGTGCCAGTCGGCGCCCTCCTGCTCGGCGCGCGCCGCGGTGCGGGCCTCGGCGTCGGCGAAGAGCGGGTTGTGGGTGTCGGGCAGGCCGTCGGAGCTGCCCTTGACGCTGCGCGAGACCGTCTCGACACCGGCCGAGATGAAGACGTCGCCCTCGCCGGCCTTGATGGCGTGCAGCGCCATCCGGGTCGTCTGCAGCGAGGAGGAGCAGTAACGGGTGATGGTGCAGCCCGGGAGGTGGTCCATCCCCATCTGGACGGCCACGATGCGGCCGAGGTTGTGGCCCTGCTCGCCACCGGGGAGGCCGCAGCCGAGCATCAGGTCGTCGATGTCGGTGGGGTCCAGCTCGGGGACCTTGGCCAGGGCGGCCTCGATGATCTTCGCGGTCAGGTCGTCCGGGCGCAGGTCCTTGAGCGAGCCCTTGAAGGCGCGGCCGATCGGGGAGCGGGCGGCTGAGACGATCACGGCTTCGGGCATCACACGGCTCCAAAGGAAAGGCCCGGCGCGCTGGGGTCCCCCCGGACGAAGTCTGGGGGAGCCTCGTTGAGGGGCGGTGGTCGGGCGACGGGCGGGAAGATTGCTGGACTGTGAGGGAAGTTACCTGTGCGTATTGCTGAGGTCACGGGGTGAGCGCTGTGATGCGGGCCTCTTTTCTAAGCGAGCGCTTATGGGAACGGGGAGGGAGCCCCGGGTATTCCCGTACGGCTCCCTCCCCGACGCCCGTCGCGGGGAGCGTCAGCCCCTGATCGACGAGGGGTCGGTGGCCTCGGGTTCCGGCAGCTGGCGGCGCCTGCGGTGCTTGAGCAGCGCCCAGGGCGCACGGGAGGCGGTGACCTCCGTACCGCCCTCGGAAGCCGCCTCGGCGGCCGCCTGCTCGACCGGCAGCAGACCCTCGCCGCGGGCGGGCTCCGGCCGCTCCTCCTCCGGCCACAGGCCCAGCGCGGCGCACAGCGTCGGCAGGACCGCCATCGCGGCGGTGGCGTAGCCCTCCGCCGAAGGGTGGTAGTTGTCCGGTCCGAACAGCTCCCGGGGACGCGCCTCGAACTCGGGCCCGAGCAGATCGCCCAGCGAGACCGTCCGCCCGCCGCTCTCGATCACACCGATGGTCTGGGCGGCCGCGAGCTGCCGGGAGAGCCGCCGGGCCACCCAGCGCAGCGGCTGGTAGACCGGCTCGATGGTGCCCAGATCAGGGCAGGTGCCCACCACCACCTCGCAGCCCGCCGCGTGGAGCCTGCGCACCGCCTCGGACAGATGGCGTACGGACTGCGCGGGCGGCATCCGGTGGGTGACATCGTTGGCGCCGATCATGATGACGCAGACGTCCGGGGCCTCGGTGCCGTCCGCCAGCATCAGCTCCACCTGGCGCGGCAGATCGTCCGACTGCGCGCCGGGCAGCGCCACATTGCGGAAGTCGACGGGCAGTTCGGCGACGGCGGCCAGGCCCGAGGCGAGCAGCGCGCCGGGTGTCTGGGAGGCGCGGTGCACGCCCTGGCCGGCGGCGGTGGAGTCGCCGAGGAAGCCGAGCCGCAGCGGCGGGGGATCGGTGCGGTGGCCGAAAGCGGCGCCGTAGCGGCCGTCGGCGCAGGGCGGGATGTCGCTGGAGCCGCCGACCGTACGGCGGGCCAGCCGCACCTCGGTCAGCAGCACCCCGACGGCGGCGACGCCGAGCAGGCCGATCCCGCCCCCGCCGAATGCGGCGGCGGTCGCGATCCGCCGGGCCACCCTCGCCCTGGACATCGTCATCGGCATCGGCCGGGCACCTCCCCGTGCAGCGCGGGCGCGCCACGGCGCCGGGGCCGGACGCGCTCTTGAACCGTCAAGAACTCCTACAACAGGGTGTTGCCCGTTCCTGTACGGAACGCAACGCATCCGCCGGCCAACCCACCCGGGCAATAGGCTGGCGGGACGGGCGCAGGAGAGCGTGCCCCCGACCGCGGAGACCACCGTGCAGTTTTACGATTCGATGATTGAGCTCGTCGGCAACACCCCGCTCGTGCGGCTCAACAACGTGACCAAGGGCATCCAGGCCACCGTCCTGGCCAAGGTCGAGTACTTCAACCCCGGAGGATCGGTCAAGGACCGGATCGCCGTGCGGATGATCGAGGCCGCCGAGCAGTCGGGTGAGCTGCAGCCGGGCGGCACCATCGTGGAGCCGACCTCCGGCAACACCGGCGTGGGCCTGGCGATCGTGGCCCAGCAAAAGGGCTACAAGTGCATCTTCGTCTGCCCGGACAAGGTGTCCACGGACAAGATCAACGTGCTGCGGGCCTACGGCGCCGAGGTGGTCGTCTGCCCCACGGCCGTCGACCCCGAGCACCCGGACTCGTACTACAACGTCTCGGACCGCCTGGTGCGCGAGACGCCCGGTGCCTGGAAGCCCGACCAGTACAGCAACCCGAACAACCCGCGCTCGCACTACGAGACCACCGGTCCGGAGCTGTGGGAGCAGACGGACGGGCGGATCACCCACTTCGTGGCGGGTGTGGGCACCGGCGGCACGATCAGCGGCACCGGCCGCTATCTCAAGGACGCCAGCGAGGGCCGGGTCAAGGTCGTCGGCGCCGACCCGGAGGGCTCGGTCTACAGCGGCGGCTCCGGGCGCCCGTATCTGATCGAGGGGGTCGGCGAGGACTTCTGGCCGACCGCCTACGACCGTACGGTCGCCGACGAGATCGTGGCGGTCTCGGACAAGGACGCCTTCCAGATGACCCGGCGGCTGGCCAAGGAGGAGGGCCTGCTGGTCGGCGGCTCCTGCGGGATGGCCGTGGTGGCCGCGCTGGAGGTCGCCTCGAAGCTCGGTCCGGACGATGTGGTGGTCGTGCTGCTGCCGGACAGCGGCCGGGGCTATCTGTCCAAGATCTTCAACGATGAGTGGATGGCCGACTACGGCTTCCTGGAGGAGGGCGGCACCGCGGCCCGGGTCGGCGATGTGCTCCAGCACAAGGAGGGCGCGCTGCCCTCGCTGGTGCACATGCACCCCGAGGAGACCGTCGGCGAGGCGATCGAGGTGCTGCGCGAGTACGGCGTCTCGCAGATGCCGATCGTCAAGCCGGGCGCCGGGCACCCCGACGTCATGGCCGCGGAGGTCGTCGGTTCCGTCGTCGAGCGCGAGCTGCTGGACGCCCTGTTCACCCAGCGGGCCTCGCTGACCGACCCGTTGGAGAAGCACATGTGCCCGCCGCTGCCGCAGGTCGGCTCCGGCGAGTCGGTCTCCGACCTGATGGCGGTCCTCGAGAGCGCGGATGCGGCGATCGTCCTCGTCGAGGGCAAGCCGAAGGGCGTGGTGAGCCGGCAGGACCTGCTGGCCTACCTGGCGCGCGAGGCCGGCAAGTAGCGGCGGCCGGGGCGGTCGCTCTTCGGGGCGGCCGCCGCGGTCCGCGCGGCCGTCGTGGCGTCAAGTTGCCGTCAGGAAACGGGCCGACGCCGCAAGGTGTACGTATGCGTCATGTGCTGGCAGCACGGGCTTAACACTCGTCAGGCACATTGATGTGCACGGCGATACGGACCTCCGGAGCGGCTCCCGGACCTCCACCGTCGCCACCCGGATGCGACGACCGGCCCTGACCCGGCTCGCGTCCCTTGCGGGGACCGCCGTCGTCCCGCCCCCGGCTCCGGCCGGGGTGCGGCGGTCCCCGCAACACTTCCCCGCTTGACCTCAAGTGCGCTTGACGTATGAGGGTGGCGCTCATGACGCACTTTCTGGATCTTGTCCATCCTCGCGCCGGTACGGCGCTGATCAGCGAGTGGCTCACGGGCACCGCCGAGCGTGCGCACGCGGCCGCCGACGCCATGATCGACGAGTGGGCGGCAGCCGAGCCGCCCTCCGCGCTCCTCGCCCAGCACGTGTTCCTCTCCACGGACGGCACCGGCCTGCTCCACTACGCCCAGTGGACCAGCGACGAGGAGCACCTGGCGTGGGCCCGCGCCCGCCGCGCCGCGGTGGTCGGCCGCGTGGACGCGCTCGTGCCCGGTATCGAGCGGCCGGGGCTCAACCGGACCCGCCTCCACCGCAGCGTGGTGCACGACGCGGGGCGTCGGCCCGGTGTCTTCGTGGTCACCGCGACGGCGGCGGGCGAGGCGGAGGACGTCGTCAGGGCGGCACCGGGCCTGCTCGCCGGACACCTCCACCTGACGGCGGACGGCGAGCGCGCGATCGTCGTCACCGAGTGGACCGACGCCGCCGCGCACGAGGCGGCCGCCGGCGACGGCCCGGCCTTCACGCCGTACACACTCCTTCACTCCTTCCGCAACGGCCGCGACGACCGTGCCGAGGGCGCGGCCGGCGGGCCGGAGCGCTTCTGAGAGCCGGACCCGTCAGTCCCACTCCCCGTCCCGGCGCTCGTCGCGCCGTCGCAGCAGCCGGCGGAGGCCCACGCTGTGCACGGCGTTGACGGCGGCGATGCCGGCCCAGCACACCAGCAGGCCCGGCAGCTCCGCGCCGCTGACGGCTATCGCGGAGAGCGGGACGGCCAGCACCAGCGAGAGGGCGGCGACCCCGAAGCGCTCCCAGAAGTCGCTGTTGCCGCTCTGCGCGGTACGCGGTGGCCGGCCGCCGCGCGCCACGTGCAGCTGCTGCTCGGCGAGCTGCCGCCGCACCCGCCGCTCCACGCTCTCGTCCAGCTTCTCCAGGAAGGACTCCACCAGCTCCGACTCGTACCCCGGCCCCAGCTCCTTGCGGGTCTGGAGGGTCGCGTCGAGTTCCTTGCGCAGATCGGGGTCGTGTGTCGCCATACCGGTGAGGTTACGGGCCTCGGGCGTGCGGCACGGTAGGGCTAACCCCCCGATCCGGCCGGGGCTTTCCGCCCGTGGTCCGCTGCCGCGTCCGGGACGCGCGCGGTGTCGCGGCGGACCGCCAGCCAGTAGGCGACGGCCGGTACGGCGAGTCCGACCAGCCAGGAGACGTCGGCGCCGCCGAGCCGGGCCACCAGGGGGCCGGTGTAGAAGTGCGTGGCCAGGAACGGGAGTTGGACGAGCACACCGAGGGCGTAGACGGCGAGCGCCCGGATGTTCCAGGCGCCGTAGCGGCCGGTGGGGTCGCTGAGCGCCGGGATGTCGTAGCGCTCCTTGGAGATCAGGTAGTAGTCGACGAGGTTGATCGCCGACCAGGGGGTGAAGAAGGCCAGCAGGAAGAGCAGGAAGTCCTTGAAGGACGTCAGGAAGGAGTCCTTGCCCAGGAGGGCGACGGCGGTGCCGGCCACCATGATCCCGGCGATGTACGCGGAGCGTCCGCGCGGTGAGAGCGTGTTCCCCCTGCCTTCGGCGGGAGGTGCCCCCAGTCTGCGGAAGCCGCTGACGCTGGTGACCAGCGACATGAAGCCGCCATAGGTGTTGAGGATGTTGATGGTGAGCTTGCCGAGGGCGATGACGAAGAAGAGGAACGAGGCGACCAGTCCGGTGCCGCCCAGGCCGACGACGTAGCCGACCTCGTGGCCGACGAACGCGGCCGGCGCCGCGGCGGCCGCCAGCGCGCCGAACGTCATCGACCACTGCGAGCCGAGCACCGAGCCGGACAGCGTCCACCAGAACGTGGCGCGCGCCGAGGTGTGCCGCGGCAGGTAGCGCGAGTAGTCCGCGACGTACGGGCCGAACGCCAGCTGCCAGGAGGCCGAGAGGGAGACCGCGAGCAGGAAGACCGGCGGCTCGAAGCGGTGGTCGGCGAGGAGCGCGCCGAGGTCGGCGTGCTGCGCCAGGCGGACGCCGAGGTAGACGAAGGCCAGTGCGCAGACCAGGCCGGCGATCTTGCCCAGGGTGTGGATGAGGCGGTAGCCGACGGCCGTGGCGACGGCGGTGACCACGGCGAAGAGCACGATCCCGGGAGTCTCACCCAGGTGTGTCAGCTCGCCGACCGCCTGCCCGGCCAGCACGCTGCCGCTGGCGAAGAACCCGATGTACATCACGATGACCAGGGCGAGCGGCACCACCGCGCCGCGGACGCCGAACTGCGCCCGCGAGGTGATCATCTGCGGCAGTCCGAGCCGTGGTCCCTGGGCCGAGTGCAGCGCCATCACCGCACCGCCGACGAGGTTGCCGAGCAGCAGCCCGATCAGCGACCAGAAGGCGTTCGCCCCGAAGACGACGGCCAGCGCGCCGGTGATGACGGCGGTGATCTGGAGATTGGCGCCCAGCCAGAGCGTGAACTGGCTGACCGCGCTGCCGTGCCGCTCGTCGTCGGGGACGACGTCGATCGAGCGCCGTTCGACCACACCTGCCATGAGCGCCGCCTCACCTTGTCGCATGTATGAGTTCATGCAGGATCGGCGTCTGTGAATGGAAGGTCAATAGGCGTGGCCCGCAAGTCGGTTGACGCGCGGTGTCGGCCGTCGCTCAGGCGGCGGCCGGCGGGCCGTCCAGGGGCCGCAGCTCGTCCGCGTACGAGACCGACACCCGCCGCATCAGCCCGTCCTCGGTGATGTCGTACTGGCCCAGGCGCCACAGCGGCGGCGAATAGGCGTGCACCGAGACCGCGTCGTCGGTCGCGCCGGTGAGGCGGTGGATGTGCTCCGGCCCGAAGCAGAAGGAGGCGCCCGCGCCGACGGCCGTGGCCAGATGCTCCCCGCCGATGCGGGGGTTGGACTCGGTCAGCACGCCCTGGACGACCCTGACCGCCCCGGAGGAGAGGTCGTGGTCGTGCCAGCCGGTGTCGTTCCGCCGGGTCCAGCACAGCAGCCAGACATCGACGAACTCGTCGCGGTACAGGGACGCGTAGTGCCGCTCGGTGTCGGAGAACGCGACCTGTTCGCGCCACAGGTCCGGGCGGGCCGCGAGGTGGTCGACCAGGGACCGCAGCTCGCGCTTGTCGAGGTTGCGCTCGGGCAGTGTGGCGAACGGCTGCTCGCCGTCGGGGACCTCACGGGCGGCGTCGGCCTGGGAGGCGGTGAGCGTCATGGGCGGGTTCCTTCCGTCGGGCCCAGCAGGCGGGCCGGGTTGGCGGTGCGCAGGGCGTGGACGGCGGCGTCCGCGCCGAGGTCGGGGGCGACGGGTCGGGCGTAGGGGCGGTCGCTGCCGCTGACGACGACGTCGATGCCGACGGCCCGGACGAGTGCGTCCACCGCGCGGGTCCCGTACGAGGACGTCTCGTAGAAGGCGTCGTGGTCCACCCGGCCGCGGTCCCGCCCGCCGCCGCGGGCCACCAGCCGCTCGCCGTGCAGCGGCGCCAGGCCCGCCAGCGCCGCGAAGCAGACCCGCAGATCCGGATGGCGCGGCCGACCGAAGGCGCGGAAGGCGAACCAGGAGGCGTGCATCTGCTGGACGTACGGGACGAGCGCGGGCCACCAGGGCGGCGCGAGGCCGGCCGCGGGCGGGGCGGCGCCGGGGTGGACGAAGAGCGGTCTGCCCAGCTCGGCGGTGACGTCCAGCAGCGGCGCGCAGCGGGCCCAGCCGTCGGCGTCGAGCAGCGCGGTGGCCGGGAGCTGCAGCCCCGCGCAGCCGCGGGCCAGCTCGCGGCGCAGCGCGGCGGTGTCCGGTTCGGGGGCGGACAGGCAGGCCGAGGCCCAGACGCCGAAGGGGGCGGGCAGGTCCAGCGCGCCGTCGTGGAACGCGGCCAGCAGCGGTGCGGCCTCCTTGGGCGGGAGGTGTTCGATGCCGAGCGGGCTGGAGAGCGACACCAGGGCGAGGTCGAGGCCGTCGGCGCGGGCGAGGGCGGCGCGGGCCGCGATGTCGTGGTCGGCGGGGTCGACGGCGTACGGCGGCTCACCGGGCAGGTGCAGGGTCCAGCCGTCCAGCCGCGGCGGCGCGCTGCGGGCCCGCAGCAGTGCGCGGAAGGCGGGTGGCCAGAGGTGCTGATGGACGTCGGTGGGCACCGGCGGCGACCTCCTCAGCCGGTTTACTTAACCGCTTAACTGATGCGATTAAGTGAAGCGGTTAACCGACTCCGCTGTCAAGGGACCGCCGTCCCTCGCCCGAGCCCGCGGGCCGCCTCGTGCGCGGGGTGCGGCCGCCTCCTTGGGTAGGCTTCCGGACATGGCCAGGCCCAACAAGCGCACCACCCTCCGCGAGGTGGCCGAGGCCACCGGCCTCTCCACCGCCGCCGTCTCCTACGCGCTGCGCGGCAAGCACGTCTCCAAGGAGACCGAGGAGCGGGTGCGCAGGGCCGCCGCCGAACTCGGCTACGAGGCGGACCCGATCGCCCGGGCCCTCGCCAGCGGCCGCACCAGCACCGTCGGCGTGCTCGCCGGAGACCTGCAGGACCTGTGGCAGCAGCAGCTGATGGCCGCCATAGGGCGCGAACTCCTGGCCGGTGACCGCTATGCGCTCATCCTCGACGCGGGCGGCGACCCCGAACGCGAGCTCACCCTCGCCAAGCAGCTGCGCGACCAGCGCGTCGACGGCCTGCTGGTCTCACCCGTCGACCCCTCCGCCGAAGGCTGGTCGAAGATCGCCGAAGCGGTGCCGGTGGTCTCCATCGGCGACGCCCTGAGCCGGGCGCGCACCGCGGGCGAGGTGCTCTTCGACAACCGTGCCGGCATCGACGCGGTGCTGGACTACCTCCGCGGCCTGGGCCACCGCCGCGTCACCGTGCTGACCCCCACCGGCCCCTCCACCCCCGACCGCCCCGCCGACGTCTACGTCCGCGAGGCCGCCGACCGCCTCGGCATCGAGGTCGAGGTCCTGCCCTGCGCCCAGGAGCTCGGCGAGGCCACCGCCGTCGCCCGCCGGGTGCTGGCCGACGGCCCGGACGGCCGCCGCCGGCACGCCTCCCGCCCCGCCCCGCCCACCGCCGTGTTCTGCTTCTCCGACTCCATCGCCTACGGCGTCTACGCGGCCGCCGCCGAGGCGTCGTTGACCGTCGGCCGCGACCTGTCCGTCGTCGGCTTCGACGACCACCCCGTCTCCCGGGTCCTCACCCCGCCCCTGACCACCGTCGACTGGGGCCTGACCGAGATCGCCAAGGAGGCCGCCCGCCTCGCGGTCGCCGCCATCGAGGGCCGGCGGGTCCGCCGCAAGCGCATCCTGTGCGCCCCACGGCTGTCCGAGCGGGGCTCGGCGCTGCGGGTGGCCGAGCCGGGCTGATCCGCCGACGGGCCGCCGCGGGCCCTCACCGCCGTCGCGCGTGCAGCATCAGCCAGTCGCGGTGGGTGCTCCAACGGGTGTGGCCGGTCACCTCGAAGCCCGCGTCGGCCAGCAGCGCGGTGAGCGGGGCGAGGCGGTGTCCGACGTACCAGCGCCGCAGCTCCGGCGCGTACGACACCGGCTCCCAGCCCTCGTCGTCGCCCTCGGCGAGGCTCAGGACGAGCAGGCCGCCGGGCCGCACGACGCGGGCGAACTCGCCCAGCGCCACGGGGACTTCGGGCCCCGGGACGTGCAGCAGGGCGGCCACGCACCAGACCGCGTCCACGGCGGACGCGGCGAGCGGGAGGGCGCGCATATCGGCCTGGACGAGGCCGGGGACCGCGTCGGCGGCGAGCATCTCGCGGGAGAGGTCGAAGCCGGTGACCTGCAAGCCGCGGTCGCGCAGCAGCCGCGTCTGGTGCCCGGGCCCGCAGCCGACGTCCGCGATCCGGGCGCCCGGCGGCAGCAGCCCCGCGAGGCGGTCGGCGGCGGCTGTCACGGGCGGCGGCGCGGAGCGCCAGCGCCGGGCGTAGTCGGCGGCGATGGCGTCGTAGGTCTCGCGGGTGGTGGCGGCCGTGTCGGTCATGGCGGCACCCTAGGGCGCCCACGGCTCGCGAGGGGCATACCGGGGGAGCAGACTGGTGCCGGGCGCTCCGGTACCGTCGGGGCGCGGCGGCCGGCGGTCGGCCGGCGGGCGGATGGGCAGGTCCTCGATGAAGCGGTCCTCGGCGAGCGGCACGACGGCGGCGGGCGGATCGGCGGCGGCGTCGACGGGCGGTGCACGCGGTGAACGAGCGGCGCGGCAAGGGGAGTTGGCGGACCGCCTGGAGGCGCACCGCACCGAGCTGACCGGGTACTGCTACCGGATGCTCGGCTCGGCCTTCGAGGCCGAGGACGCCGTGCAGGAGACCATGGTGCGGGCCTGGCGTGGCCACGACCGGTTCGAGGGGCGGTCGTCGCTGCGGTCCTGGCTCTACCGGATCGCCACCAACGTCTGCCTGGACCTGCTCAAGGGCAGTCAGCGCCGGGCCCGGCCGATGGACCTCTCCTCCCCGTCGGGCGTGGACACCCCGATCGGGACGGGGCTGCCCGAGGCCACCTGGATCGGCCCGGTTCCCGACCAGCGGGTCCTGGCGTCCGCCGGGGACCCGGCCGATACCGCCGTCGCCCGGGAGTCGATCCGGCTGGCGTTCGTCTCCGCGCTGCAGCGGCTCGCGCCCCGGCAGCGGGCGGTGCTGATCCTGCGCGAGGTGCTCAGCTGGTCGGCGGCCGAGGTCGCGGAGCTGCTGGGCAGTTCGGTCGCCTCGGTCAACAGCGCGCTGCAGCGGGCCCGGGCCACCCTCGCCGCCACCGGTGAGACCGCCGACGCACCGCCGCGCCCCCTGGACGACGCCCAGCGGTCGCTGCTCACGCGCTACGTCGACGCCTTCGAACGCTTCGACATGGACGCCCTGACGGCCCTGCTGCACGAGGACTCCACGCTCTCCATGCCGCCGTACGAGCTGTGGCTGCGCGGCCGCGCGGACATCCTGAAGTGGCTGCTCGGCCCGGGCTGCGGCTGCGAGGGCTCGCACCTGGTGCCGGTCGAGGCGAACGGCCGGCCGGCGTTCGGCCAGTACCGCGCGGACGGCTCGCCCTGGGCGCTCCAGGTCATCGAGACCGACGGCGGGCGGGTCACCGCCCTGCAGTCCTTCCTCGACACCGAGCGGCTCTTCCCGCTGTTCGGGCTGCCGCCGCGCTACGCCGGCCCGCCCGCGGGGGACCGGACACCGGCCGCGGCGGGCTCATAGGGCCCTGTCGGTCCCCGCGCCGGGCCCGCGCCCGCGCCGCTACAAGAGGGAGTTGAGCCCCTTGCTTCCCCGCCTGCCGGACAACGGCCGACGAGCCGGGACGCTTGTCGCACTCGACGGCACCGGTCTGCACACCGCCGATATCGCCGCTCTCGCGGAGCGCACCGCGCGCCCCGCCCCGCCCGACCCCAAGGCCCTCGCCCGCGCCGCGGAATCCTGGGCCACCGCCCGCCGCCTGGCCGCGACCGGACGGGTCTACGGCCGCAGCACCGGTGTCGGCGCCAACCGCACGGAAGACGTGGGAGCCGCCGACGCCGCACACGGACTCCGGCTGCTGCGCAGCCACGCCGGCGCCATCGGCGACCCGCTGCCCGCCCGCGAGGTCCGCGCTATGCTCGCCGTCCGCGCCAACCAGCTGCTGGCGGGCGGCGCCGGCCTCAACCCCGCCGTCATCACCGCGCTCCTGGCCGCGCTGGACTCCGGCGCCCACCCCGTCGTCAACGAACACGGCGCGGTCGGCACCGGCGACCTGGCCGCGCTCGCCCAGACCGGCCTCGCGCTGGCCGGCGAACACCCCTGGCACTGCACGCCCGGAGCCGGGCCCCCGGCCCCCGTCGCCCTGGACAACAACGACGCCCTCGCGCTGATCAGCAGCAACGCCCTCACCCTCGGCCAGTCCGCGCTGGCCCTGGACGAAATGCGCCGGCTGCTGGCCGCCGCGCTCCCCGTCGCCGCGCTCTCCCTCCTGGCCGTCGGCGGCTCCCACGAGCCCTTCGCCGAGCCGGTCATGCTCGCCCGCCCGCACCCCGGCTCCGCGGCCGCCGCCGCCCGGATGCGCATCCTGTCCGGCATCCCGGTCCGCCCCACGGCGCCCCTCGGCCGCATCCAGGACCCGTACGGCTTCCGCTGCATCCCGCAGATCCACGGCCCCGCGCTGGACGCCGCCGACACCCTGGAGGCGGTGCTGACCGTCGAAGTGAACGCCGCCGCCGAAAACCCGCTGATCAGCATCGAGGACCAGGCCGCCTACCACCACGGCAACTTCTACGCCGCACACGCCGCGCTCGCCCTGGACACCTTCCGGCTCGCCGTCCTGCAGACCGCCCGGCTGTCCACCGCCCGCCTCGCCGCGCTCTCCGAACCGGACCTCACCCGGCTGCGGCCCTTCCTGGGCGACACCGCCCCGGCGAGCTCCGGCGTCATGATCCTCGAATACGCGGCGGGCGCCGCCCTCGGCGAGATGCGCGCCGTCTCCCATCCGGCCTCGCTCGGCCACGCCGTGCTCTCCCGCGGCGTCGAGGAACAAGCCAGCTTCGCCTCGCTGGGCGCCCGCCAGACGCTGCGCGCGTGCACGTACTACCGCCAGGTGCTGGCCTGTGAACTGGTGGCCGCCCTGCGCGCCCTGCGCATGCGCTCCCTCGAACCCGAGCCCGCACTGCCCCTGGCCACGGCCTACGCTCTCGCGGCGGACGCCCTCGACCCCCGGATGGAGGACCGCCCGCTGACGGACGACGTGGCGGTGGCGGCGGGGCTGCTGGACGCGCTGGCACAGGTGTGAGGGGCGCCCGGACGCGGCCCCGGGCGGCTCGGGCCGATCCGGGCGCGGGGGAGCGCCCCTCCGGGCCTCCGCGCGCCGGGACGAACGGCCGACCACGGCCGGATCCCGACGCGTACCGCGGCCCGGTGTGCGCAAGAAATTCCGTACAGTCGGTCGACACAGGACAAGGCCCCCGACCGGGCCGGGAAGAAGAGGCGATGAGCGGGGACGGGGACAACGCCGGCGGCACCGGCGGCGTGGCCGGGAGCCGGCCGGCCGGCACGAGGACCGAGCGGGAGCCGGCCGGGGCGGCACCGGCCGGGCAGGCGCGGCCCGGCGAGGCCGGCGCCGCCGAGAGCGCGGACACCGGCACCGCCGCCCGCCTCCAGAAGCTCTTCGAGGGCCACCGGCTGACCCCCACCCAGCGCCGGATCGCCCACTGCATGGTGCGCCGGGCCGCCGACGCGCCCTTCCTCTCCAGCGTCGAACTGGCCGAACTGGCCGGCGTCAGCCAGCCGTCGGTCACCCGCTTCGCCGTCGCCCTCGGCTTCGACGGCTATCCGGCGCTCCGCCGCCATCTGCGCGAGGTCGCCCCCACCGGCAAGCCCGGCGGCGACGGCTCCGCCAACGAGTACCAGCAGGCCGTCGAGGCGGAGATCGACAACCTCCGTCAGCTGGCCGCCGCCCTCGCCGACCCGTCGCCGGTGATCGAGGCCGGCCGGCTGTTCGCCGCCTCCCGCCCGCTGCCCGTCCTCGGCCTGCGCGCCGCCACCGCCCAGGCCGCCGGCTTCGGCTACTTCGCCCGCAAGGTCCACCCCGACGTCCGCCTGCTGGACGAGGGCGGCACCATGCTCACCGACCGCATCGACGCCGCCGTACGCGCCGGCGCGAGCGCCCTGCTCTGCTTCGCCCTGCCCCGCCACCCCCGCGAGGTCCTCGACGCCCTCGCCTACGCCCGCGAGGCCGGCCTGACCGTCGTCACCGTCGCCGACAGCGCCTTCGCCCCGGTCGCCCACCACACCGACCTGCTGCTGCCGGCCCCCGTCGGCACCGGCCTGGCCTTCGACACCGCCTGCGCCCCCATGCTCCTGGGCCGGGTCCTGCTGGAGGCGATGTGCGACGCCCTCCCGGACGCCCAGGCCCGCCTGGAGGAGTTCGACGCGAAGGCGGCGGCGCGGGGGCTGTTCGTGGAGTGAGGGCCGGGGCGGGCGCAGGGCCGCGGGCCGCGCTCCGTCTCAGGAAATCCTCATCCGGGCCGGCTACGCTCCGGCGCCCGTAGCGGTGTGTGCCGCCGGGCGTGCCGGCCTACGGGCACGCCGACGACGCGAGGAGCGTTCGCCGGCGTACGGGCACGGCCGGGCGGCCGGATGGTCTTCTGGGCGAGGAGGTCTGTCGTGGGGCGCGGGGCGGATGCGCTGGCGCGGGTCGCGGTGGTGGTACGGGCGCCGGCCGGCTGGTTGTGGTGGCCGGGGCTGCTGGCCGCGGGGATCGGCGCGCTGGTGCCGGGGCTGACCGGGCGGACGATCGGGCTGCTGGCGGGGGCGGGGCTGTTCGTGATCGCGGCGTTCGGGGTGTTCGGGGTGCGCCGCGGACGGTATGCGGCGCTGGCGCGCGGGGCGTCGCGTGCGGGGAAGGCCGTCATCCTGCAGGACCGTTCGGTCACCATCCGGGTCTGGCGGCGGGCGCACCGCTGGTGGGTGCTGCTGGCCTTCCTGGTGGCGGTCGGCTCGTCCTTCGCCCTGCCGGCGGCCGGCGGTCTGCTGATGGCCGGGGCGGCGCTCGGGCTGTGGGCCAAGGCGGCGTGGCTGGGCCACTGGGAGCGGGAGCACGACGCGCTGCTGTGGGTGCGTACGGAATCCGCCCGGCGGGGCGGCGCCGCGGGCAAGGAGGTCGGCGGGTACGCGCTGACCGGGCCGGCGGCCGGCGACGCCCGAGCCGGGGGCGCGCGGGCGACAGACGCGCGAGGCGGGGCGGCGCGGGCGGCGCGGGCGGCGCGAGCCGGCCGCTGAGGAAGGGCGCGGCTCCAGGCGGCTCGCTCTCCCGATGCCGGCTATGCCCTCCCGATGCCGCCTACGCCCTCCCGAGGTCGCGCAGCGCCTCCGTGTGCCCGCCGCCGCTCTCCGCCGTGAGCTCCGCCAGCGTCTGCGGGGTGCGGATGGTCGCGAACCGTACGGTGCCGCCCGGGGCGGCCGCATAGCCGTAGATCCCCGGGCGGGGCAGGGAGTTGTAGGCGAAGTGGGTGGAGAAGTAGTACGCGCCGGTGTCCAGGAGGGCGGCGTGGTCGCCGGACTCCAGCAGGGGCAGCGGGCGGTTCTCGGCGACCAGGTCGCCCGCGAAGCAGCACGGCCCCGCGATGTCCTGCGCGACCGGCTCGCCCGTCTTGGGGTGGCCCGCACCGTCGTACGCCGCGACCCTGAGCGGCCAGGCCTCGGGCACGAAGACCGTGCGGGTGGCGACCTGGGCGCCGGCGTGGGTGACCGCGATGGGGCGGCCGCCCGCCGACTTGGCGTACTCGACGCGGGCGAGCACCGTGCCGTGCTTGGCCAGCAGCGAGCGGCCGAACTCGGTGACCAGGCCGTAGCGGCCGGACAGCAGCCCGGGGACGGCCGAGTGCAGCAGCGCGACGTACTCGCGGTAGGTCGGGGTGGTGGTGTCCGAGGAGAAGTTGACCGGCAGGCCGCCACCGATGTCGAGGGTGTCGACCTGGCGCCGGCCGGCCCGGTCGTTGATCTCCTCGGCGAGCCTGTACAGGCTCCGCACGCCCGCCGCCATCAGCTCCAGCGGCATGCCCTGGGAGCCGACGTGGGCGTGCAGCCGGGTCAGCCACGGGCGGGCGAGGAAGGCGCGTACGACCCAGTCGCGGGCGCCCTCGTCGCGCAGCGCCACCCCGAACTTCGAGGTGTCGGTGGCGGTGCTCATCGCCCCGATGCTGCCGCCCCCGATCTGGGGATTGACCCGCAGGCCGATGGGGGCGGTGCCCGGCGCTGCGGCCATCAGCCCGTCGATACGGGCCAGTTCCTCGGGGTTGTCGGCGTTGACGGCGATCCCCAGGGCCAGCGCCTCGCGCAGCTCGGCGGGGGTCTTGGCGGGCGAGTCCAGGACCGTGCGCGCGGCCGGTACCCCGGCGGCGCGGGCCAGCGCCAGCTCACCGGGGCTGGCCACCTCGCAGCCGAGCCCTTCCTGTGCGAGCAGCCGCAGCACGGGCACGAGTGAGGCGGCCTTCACCGCGAACGCATGCAGTACCGGAGTGCCGGGCGCGGTGAACTCCGCGAACGCGGCGCGGAGTTCCGCCGCCGACCGGCGAATCCCGCCCACGTCCAGGAGCCCGGCCACGGGCTCGTCCGCCCCCACCAGGCCCCGCGCAACGGCTGCCGCTACGGCACGGTCTCGGTCCGTGAAGCTCATACCCCAAGTCCATCACCGGCCGGGCCCGCACGCCATCACCTACCGGCCTACGGCGGGGCACGCCACCACACTTACCGCCACCTGCCGCCCGCTGTGCACGGCCGGCGGACGCCGCACCGTCAGGCGGGGCGGGCGCCGCTCAGGCTCGCCTTGCGGTGGCGCTCGCTGAGGCGGGAGCCCGATTCGCGGCGGGCGGCACGGCGCAGGAGCGGTACGGCGAGGAGGAAGCCCACCACCGCCCAGGCGGCCAGGACGAGGGCGACCGTGGGCAGCTCCCAGGAGCCGGCCGGTTCCGCGGCGCGTGCGGCGTCCGGCAGGAGCGCCGAGCGCAGGCCCTGCGCCATCCACTTGAGCGGGAAGACCGAAGCGATCTTCTGGACCAGCACCGGCATCGAGGTGATCGGGAACATCGCGCCCGAGGTGACCAGCAGCCCCATCGCGGGCAGCATGATCAGTGCGAGCGCCTCGCGCGGGTTGGGCAGCACGGCGCCTATGGCGGCGCCGAGCGGTACGACGGCGAGCAGCCCCAGCGCGGTGACCCACAGCAGCGTCAGCCAGCCGCCGGCGCCGTGCGGCAGCGGCCCGTCCACCAGCAGCGCGGCGGCCGTCAGGAGGACCACCAGCGTGCCGAGGGCCATGGCGACCACCAGCAGCGACTTGGCGACGAGGTAGGCCGGTATGCCGCCGGGTGTGGCGCGCAGCCGCAGCAGGGCGCCCTCCTCCCGCTCGGTGACCAGGATCTGCGGGAGGTTGACCAGCCCGATCTGGAACAGCAGATACGCGGCGAAGCCGGCGAGCGTCAGATGCGCCATCGGGATGCGCGTACCGGGCACGTCGTCGCTGATGAAGCCGGCGAGCGCCAGCGCGACGACGACGTTGACCAGATGGCCGGTCATCTCCTTGGGGTTGCGCAGGAGATGGCGCAGCTCGATCCCGCCGCGCAGGAGGCCGGCCCGCCAGTAGCGGCGGCGGGGGGAGGGCCTTTTCCCGGTGGGCGTCCCGGCACCTGGCCCGTTGCTCGCGGCGGACGGGCCGGTGCCGGCTGTGGCGGTCCTGCCGGCGCCGCCCGCCGGCTCGATGGTGGCGGCCGTGTGCGGTGCTGCTGTCACTTTCTCTCCCCCTGTCGATCGCGAGCCGCTCATGCGGCCCGCAGTTCCCCGTCCGCGGCCCCGCCCGCAGTCCCGTCCGCGGCGCCGGCGTCGGCCGTGTCGTCGCGGTGCACCATGTGCAGATAGGTGTCCTCCAGAGTGGGGCGGCGGACCTCCAGATCGGCGATCGGTCCGCCGGTGTCGCGGTGGAGCTCCCACACCAGCCGGGACGGGTCCTCGGTGCGCTCACGGCGGGCCGTGCCGTCGGGCGCCGTCCAGCGGACCTCGGCCTGGGCGGCGGCCCGCCGGGCCAGCTCCGGCGGGGTGCCGCAGGCCCGGACCCGGCCGTTGACCAGCATGGCTATCCGGTCGGCCAGTCGCTCGGCCTCCGCCAGATCGTGGGTGGTGAGCAGAATCGTGACGCCCTCGTCGCGGGCGAGCCGCTCCACCAGGTCGTGGAAGTCGCGACGCGCCTTGGGGTCGAAGCCGGTGGTCGGCTCGTCCAGGAAGAGGAGCTCGGGACGGCCGACGACGGCCAGCGCCACGTCCAGCCGGCGGCGCTGGCCGCCGGACAGCCGCTCGACCTGCTGACCGGCCTGTTCCGTGAGGCCCACCAGGGCCAGCAGTTCGGCCGGGTCGCGCGGGTGCGGGTAGTACGAGGCGAAGTGCGTCAGCAGCTCGGCGACCTGCCAGCGGCGGTGATCGCGCCAGGACTGCAGGACGAGGCCGATCCGGCCCCGCCAGGCGTCGTCGCCGCGCGCCGGGTCCGTGCCCAGGACGCCGACCTGCCCACCGGAGCGCTGCCGGAAGCCCTCCAGGATCTCGACGGTGGTGGTCTTGCCGGCGCCGTTGGGGCCGAGCAGCGCGAAGATCTCGCCGCGGTGGATCTCCAGATCGACGCCGTGCAGCACGTCGGTGCCGCCGTACGCCATCCGCAAGTCGCTTACCTGGATGACGGGTTGGGCGGTCGGCGGCGGCGCGCTCGGTGTCGGTCCTGCCGGCAGCTGCTCGGTCGTCGTCATCGGCCCGCCTCCACGTGGTGCTGATGATGCCGGGGGTCCGAGGTCTCGCCCGCGGCGGATGGTGTCGAAGGGGTGGGTGTCGTCGCGGGTCCCGCGCCCTCGACGATCGCGCGGAGCGCGGCCACATGGCCCTCGAAGGCGCTGCGGCCGCGGCCCGTCAACCGCACCTTGGTGCGGCGTTTGCGGCCGCCGCCCTCCTTGCGGATCTCCAGATATCCGGCCTCTTCCAGCGTGTGCAGCTGCTTGGAGAGCGCGGAGTCGCTGAGCGAGAGGCTGTCGCGGATGAAGGGGAAGTCGGCCCATTCCGTGGCGGCGAGCAGTGCGACCACCGACAGCCGGGTGGAGGGGTGGATCAGTTCGTCGAAGCCGCTCGGGGTGCTCATCGGCTCACCTCCTCATGGGTGGCTCTCGCGCCGTGGTCGCGCAGCGCGCCGACCGCCCAGCGGTTGGCCGGTCCGACGAGCAGCACGAACGCGGCGGCCGAGACGGTGGCCTGGATGACATTGCCGAGCGGCAGCGTCAGCGACTCGACGACATAGCCCGAAAGCAGGATCGTCGCGAGGGTCACCGCCCCGCCCGCGAAGAAGGTGGCGAGCGAGCGCCAGCTGTGGCGCGAGCGGTGCAGCTGCAGCCTGCTGCGTCGGTTGTGGAGCACGCCGAGGCTGCTGACCAGGACGACGTACGCGGCGAGCACCAGCCAGAAGGCCCAGTCGGGGAGGTCGATTCCCCAGCTCGCGATGAAGATCCACATGATCGCGGCGATGGTGTACGTCGACTTGGCGTCGCCCTGCGCGCTTCTTTCGACCTCGTCGTACACCCGCTCCTGCGGCACCCGGATGCGCTGCAGATCCTGCCAGGCCCGTTCCGCATCGACCTGTGTGCTCATGGTCATCGCCTCCCCAAGGCGCTCCGGACCGTTGCCGGACGGTCCCCCGTTACCAGGCCCTGACCCATCGGACGGGCCCCGGACCGTTTACTTGCCTAGTGGGAAAGTTACCGCAGACTTTCCCGGCGGGCAAGTCGAATCTTCGGTGCCCGGCCGCGTCGGGGTGATGGGTCTTCGCGAGGCGCCGGCCGGTTCGCGACGCTCCCGGCGGGAGGTTCGCCGTGCCCTGTTGACTAGCACTATTCAGCCGGGCCAGTATGTGAATAGCTCAATCCATTCGATGTCAGGGAGGCACGGCCCATGTCGGGACCGCGACCCGTGCGGGCACCGCGCGGTACGGAGCTGAGTGCTCGGGGATGGCAGCAGGAAGCCGCGCTGCGCATGCTGCAGAACAACCTCGATCCGGAGGTGGCCGAACACCCGGACCAGCTCGTCGTCTACGGCGGCACGGGCAAGGCCGCCCGCGACTGGCGCTCCTTCGACGCGATGGTGCGCACCCTCACCACGCTCAAGCAGGACGAGACGATGCTCGTCCAGTCCGGCAAGCCGGTCGGTGTGATGCAGACCCACGAATGGGCGCCGCGCGTACTGATCGCCAACTCCAACCTCGTGGGCGACTGGGCCAACTGGGAGGAGTTCCGCCGTCTGGAGGCCCTCGGCCTGACCATGTACGGGCAGATGACGGCCGGCTCCTGGATCTACATCGGGACGCAGGGCATCCTGCAGGGGACGTACGAGACGTTCGCCGCCGTCGCGGCGAAGAAGTTCGGCGGCACGCTGGCCGGGACGATCACGCTCACCGCCGGGCTCGGCGGCATGGGCGGCGCCCAGCCGCTCGCCGTCACGATGAACGACGGCGTCGCCCTGTGCATCGACTGCGACCCGCGCGCCATCGAGCGCCGGATCGAGCACCGCTACCTGGACGTGCGCGCGGACAACCTCCAGCACGCGCTCCAGCTCGCCGTCGAGGCCCGCGACCAGCGCAAGCCGCTGTCCATCGGACTGCTCGGCAACGCCGCGGACCTGCTGCCGCAGATGCTCGCCGAGGGCGCGCCGATCGACATCGTCACCGACCAGACCAGCGCCCACGACCCGCTGTCCTACCTGCCGGTCGGCGTCGACTTCGCCGACATGGCCGACTACGCCGCCAAGGACCCGGCCGGCTTCACCACCCGCGCCCGTGAGTCCATGGCCCGGCACGTCGAGGCGATGGTCGGCTTCATGGACGCCGGTGCCGAGGTCTTCGACTACGGCAACTCCATCCGCGGCGAGGCCCAACTCGCGGGATACCAGCGGGCCTTCGCCTTCCCCGGCTTCGTGCCCGCCTACATCCGGCCGCTGTTCGCCGAGGGCAAGGGGCCGTTCCGCTGGGCGGCGCTGTCCGGCGACGCGCGGGACATCGCGGCCACCGACAAGGCGATCCTCGACCTGTTCCCGGAGAACGAGTCGCTGGCCCGGTGGATCAAGATGGCCGGGGAGCGGGTCCACTTCCAGGGCCTGCCCGCACGGATCTGCTGGCTCGGCTACGGCGAGCGGGACAAGGCCGGCGAGCGGTTCAACGAGATGGTCGCCGACGGCACGCTGCGGGCCCCGCTGGCCATCGGCCGCGACCACCTCGACTGCGGCTCCGTCGCCTCGCCGTACCGCGAGACCGAGGCGATGAAGGACGGCTCGGACGCGATCGCCGACTGGCCGCTGCTCAACGCCATGGTCAATGTCGCCTCCGGCGCCTCCTGGGTCTCGCTGCACCACGGCGGCGGCGTCGGCATGGGCCGCTCCATCCACGCGGGCCAGGTGACCGTCGCCGACGGCACGGCGCTGGCCGGCGAGAAGATCCGCCGGGTGCTGACCAACGACCCGGGCATGGGCGTCATCCGGCATGTCGACGCGGGCTACGAGCGCGCCGACGAGGTGGCCGCCGAGCGCGGCGTCCGCATCCCGATGCGCGAGGGCGAAGGCGAGGGCGCGTGACCGCCTCGTTCCACGAGATGTGGCAGGAGTTGCGGCCGATCGGCCGCAACTCCTCCTCCGGGGGCTACCGCCGCTACGCCTGGACCGGCGCCGACGCCGACTGCCGGGCGTGGTTCCGGGCCCAGGCCGAGGCCCGCGGCCTGGCCTACGAACTGGACCGCAACGGCAACCAGTGGGCCTGGCTCGGTGCCACCGGCTACCAGGACGTGGCCCCCGGCGACGCCGTCGTCACCGGCTCCCACCTGGACTCCGTACCGGACGGCGGCGCCTTCGACGGCCCCCTCGGCGTGGTCTCCTCCTTCGCCGCGCTCGACGAACTGCGCAGCAGGGGAGCGGAGCCGGGCAAGCCGCTGGCGATCGTCAACTTCGGCGACGAGGAGGGCGCCCGCTTCGGTCTGGCCTGCGTCGGCTCCCGGCTCGCCGCCGGTGCGCTGACCGCCGAGGCCGCGCACCAGCTGCGCGACGGGGACGGCACCACCCTCCCGCAGGCCATGGAGCGCGCCGGATACGACCCCGACGCGATCGGCCCGGACCCCGAACGGCTCGCCAGGATCGGCGCGTTCGTCGAACTCCACGTCGAGCAGGGCCGTGCGCTGGACCTGTCGGACGACCCGGTCGGCATCGCCTCCGCCATCTGGCCGCACGGCCGCTGGCGCTTCGACTTCCACGGCGAGGCCAACCACGCCGGCACCACCCGCCTCGACGACCGCCGCGACCCGATGCTCAGCTACGCCGCGACCGTGCTCGCCGCCCGCGAGCAGGCCCGGCTGGCCGGCGCCCTGGCCACCTTCGGGAAGATCAGCGTGGAGCCGAACGGCGTCAACGCCATCCCCTCCCTCGTCCGCGGCTGGCTGGACTCCCGCGCCCCCGACCAGGACACCCTGGACACCGTGATCCACGGGATCGAGCAGGCGGCCGCCGAGCGCGCCGCACGCGACGGCGTGGACCTGACCGTCGTGCGCGAATCCTTCACCCCCGTCGTGGAGTTCCAGCACGCCCTTCGGGACGAGCTGAGCGCGATACTCGGCAAGACGCAGGGGCGCACCGTGCCCGTCCTGGGCACCGGCGCCGGGCACGACGCCGGCATTTTGTCCGGCACCGTCCCCACGGCCATGCTGTTCGTCCGCAACCCCACCGGCGTCTCGCACTCACCGGCCGAAGCGGCGGAGGAGGACGACTGCGTCGCCGGGGTCACCGCACTCGCCGACGTACTGGAGGGGCTGGCATGCCACTGACGCCGCAGGCAGCACCGACGCAGGCAACAACCACGAGCTACTGGCTCGAACACGCCTGGCTCGGCACGCACGTCGAGCCGGGTGTGACCGTGGACGTCGCGGACGGGCGGATCACGGCCGTGCGCGAGGGGATCGACGCCCCGCCGCCCGGCGCCGTCGCGCTGCGCGGCTTGACCATCCCCGGCCTGGCCAACGCCCACTCGCACGCCTTCCACCGCGCGCTGCGCGGCACCGTCCAGGTCGGCGCGGGCACCTTCTGGACCTGGCGCGAGGTGATGTACGGCGTCGCCGACCGGCTCACCCCCGACACCTACTTCGCCCTCGCCCGCGCCGTCTACGCCGAGATGGCGCTGGCCGGCATCGCCTGCGTCGGCGAATTCCACTACCTCCACCACGCGCCCGGCGGCACCCGCTACAGCGACCCCAACGCGATGGGCGAGGCGCTGATCGCGGCCGCGGCCGACGCCGGTATCCGCATCACCCTGCTCGACACCGCCTACCTCTCGGCCGGCTTCGGCGCCCCGCCCAACCGGCACCAGCTGCGCTTCTCCGACGGCACCGCCGACCAATGGGCGCAGCGCGCCGACGCCCTCAAGGACGGCCGCGAGCACGCCCGCATCGGCGCCGCCATCCACTCCGTACGCGCCGTCCCCGCCGAGCAGTTGGGCACCGTCGCGGACTGGGCCCGCGAGCGGCAGGCGCCCCTGCACGTCCACCTCTCCGAGCAGACCGCCGAGAACGACGCCTGCCTGGAGGCCCACGGCCGCACCCCCACCCAGCTGCTGTCCGACCACGGCGCGCTGGGCCGCCGCACCACCGCCGTGCACGCCACCCACCTCACCGGCGAGGACATCGGGCTGCTCGGCGACTCCACCACCGGTGTGTGCATGTGCCCCACCACCGAACGCGATCTGGCCGACGGCATCGGCCCGGCCGTCCGGCTCCAGGGCCGCGGCAGCCCACTGTCGCTCGGCAGCGACAGCCACGCCGTCATCGACCTGCTCGAAGAGGCCCGTGCCATGGAGCTCGACGAGCGGCTGCGCACCCGCACCCGCGGACACTGGACGGCCGCCGCCCTGCTGCGCGCCGCCACCGCCGACGGCCACGCCGCCCTGGGCTGGGACGACGCCGGCCGCATCGAGGCCGGCGCGCTCGCCGACCTCACCACGATCGCGCTGGACTCCGTACGCACCGCCGGACCACTGCCCCGGCTGGCCGCCGAGACGGCCGTATTCGCCGCCTCCGCGGCGGATGTGCGACACACCATCGTCGGCGGGCGGCAGATCGTCCGGGACGGTGTGCACACTCTTGTCCCCGACGTGCCCACAGCACTCGCAGAGTCCATCGCCGCCGTACGCGGCTGAAGGAGAACACCCCCGCGATGACGACGACCTCCGCGCCGACCACCGCCATCACCCACATCGCCCAGCTCGTCACCAACGACCCCTCCCTCGGCGAAGGCCCCCTCGGTCTGATCCAGGACGCGGCGGTCGTCATCGACGGCGACCGCATCGCCTGGGTCGGTACCTCCAGCAAAGCACCCGCCACTGACAACGCCGTCGACGCCGGCGGCCGGGCCGGCATCCCCGGCTTCGTGGACTCCCACTCGCACCTGGTCTTCGCGGGCGACCGCACCGCGGAGTTCAACGCCCGGATGTCCGGGCGCCCGTACTCCGCCGGCGGGATCCGCACGACCGTGGCGGCCACCCGCGCCGCCACCGACGAGGCCCTGCACGCCAACGTCGCCCGCTATCTGGCCGAGGCGCTCCGCCAGGGCACCACCACCCAGGAGACCAAGTCCGGTTACGGCCTCACCGTCGAGGACGAGGCCCGCGCGCTGCGCATCGCCGCCGAGCACACCGACGAGGTCACCTTCCTCGGCGCCCACATCGTCTCCCCGGACTACGCCGACGACCCGGCCGGCTACGTCGACCTCGTCACCGGCCCGATGCTGGACGCCTGCGCCCCGCACGCCCGCTGGATCGACGTCTTCTGCGAGAAGGGCGCCTTCGACGGCGACCAGGCCCGCGCCGTCCTGACCGCCGGTCAGGCCAGGGGCCTGGCGGCGCGGGTACACGCCAACCAGCTCGGCCACGGCCCCGGCGTCCAGCTCGCTGTCGAACTGGGCGCCGCCTCCGCCGACCACTGCACCCACCTGAGCGACGCCGACATCGACGCCCTGGCCCAGTCCGACACCGTCGCCACCCTCCTGCCGGGCGCCGAGTTCTCCACCCGCGCCCAGTGGCCCGACGCCCGCCCGCTGCTCGACGCCGGCGCCACCGTCGCGCTGTCCACCGACTGCAACCCCGGCTCGTCCTTCACCAGTTCGATGCCCTTCTGCATCGCGCTGGCCGTCCGCGACATGGGGATGACACCCGACGAGGCGGTCTGGTCGGCCACCGCGGGCGGCGCCCGCGCCCTGCGCCGTACGGACGTCGGCCGGATCGCCCCCGGCGCCCGCGCCGACCTCGCCCTCCTGGACGCGCCCTCGCACGTCCACCTCGCCTACCGCCCGGGCGTCCCGCTCGTATCGGCCGTGTGGCACAAGGGAGTTCTGGTCTGACGGACCGTCCTGCGGGCCGTCGGAGGGCCGGTCGGGCGCCCGGCGGCCCGCGCGAGGGTGAGGCGGCGTCAGCCGTAAGGCGGCGTCAGCCGTAAGACGGTGTCAGGCGCCCCCACCCGGCCGAACAGCAAAGGAGGGCCCGCCCCCAGTAAGCCTCGGGGCAGGCCCTCTTCCGCGCGGGCTACTGCCGGCCGTGGTGGGCCGGCAGGGACCGCGGGTTGCTCACTCCTCGACCATCAGGCCCTTGCGGAGCCGCACGAGCGTGCGGGAGAGCAGACGGGAGACGTGCATCTGGGAGATGCCCAGCTCCTCGCCGATCTCGGACTGCGTCATATTGGCGACGAAGCGCAGCGAGAGGATCTTGCGGTCGCGCGGCGGGAGCTCGGCGATCAGCGGCTTGAGGGACTCGACGTACTCGATGCCCTCGAGGCCGTGGTCCTCGTAGCCGATGCGGTCCGCCAGGGCGCCTTCGCTGTCGTCCTCCTCGGGCTGGGCGTCCAGCGAGCTCGCGGTGTAGGCGTTGCTCGCGGCCATCCCCTCGACGACCTCGTCATTGGTGATGCCGAGGCGTGCGGCGAGTTCGTGCACCGTGGGGGCGCGGTCCAGCTTCTGCGCCAGTTCGTCGCCCGCCTTGGCCAGGTCCAGGCGCAGTTCCTGCAGACGCCTCGGTACGCGCACCGACCAGCTGGTGTCGCGGAAGAAGCGCTTGATCTCGCCGACGATGGTCGGCATCGCGAACGTCGGGAACTCGACGCCACGGCTGAGTTCGAACCGGTCGATCGCCTTGATCAGGCCGATCGTGCCGACCTGGACGATGTCCTCCATGGGCTCGCTGCGGGAGCGGAAGCGGGAGGCCGCGAACTTCACCAGGGCGAGGTTGAGCTCGACCAGGGTGTTGCGGACGTACGCGAATTCGTGGGTGCCTTCCTCAAGCGATTCGAGCCGCTCGAAGAGGGTTTTGGACAGAGCCCTCGCGTCCACCGGGCCCACCTCGTCGAACGGCGGGATCTCGGGCAGACCGTCGATCTCAGGCATTCCCGCCAGGTCTGATTCGGCAGGGTGCGACTGGGAAGGGATGTGCCCGGTCGGGTCGGACGGGGGTGTCGACGATGCGGGCTGCCGGTTGTCGTCGGTGCGCAATTCGTCGAGCCGGGGTGACATGGTCTCCTCCATCGTTCTCGGCATATGGCTGCCGATGCCTCTCCGTGATGTTGCGGTGTGCGGCGCCTCCAAAGCCGGCCGTTTCGAATGTGTCCTTACTACGCCTACCTGGGATTGCCTGAAGATGGCAAGTGCGTGTTGTCCGTATATTGGGCAATATGCGGATTGTTCGGCTACCAGCGGGCGTCAGGAAGGCGTAGGGTTCGACGAGCGCAGTCGTAGCAATCAGTCGTCGTCGAGACAGCAAAAGGGGTGCGCGCGCATGGACCGCGGGACGGTCGGCAGTGCGAGCCGGGGTCGGCTTCACGTCGAGATCCGCCATCACGGCGCCAGCGCGGTCGTGACGGTCGCGGGTGAGCTTGACCACCACACCGCCGAGCTGTTGCGTGAGTCACTCGAAGGTTGCGTGGACGACGGATACGCACGCCTGGTGGTGGATTGCTCACGCCTTGAGTTCATGGACTCCACCGGCCTCAACGTGCTGCTCGGTGCGCGCCTGAAAGCGGAGGCCGAAGGCGGCGGGGTCCACTTGGTCGAGATGCAGCCCGTGGTGGCCCGGGTCTTCGAGATCACCGGCGCGGAGGCGGTTTTCACGGTGCACGACTCCCTCGATGCGGCCCTGGCCGACTGACGTGGCATACGGCGCCCGGAATGATGCGTTCCGGGCGCGTAGTACGTGTCACAACTTCCGTACCCAACAAGTGGGTGTTCTCACGGTCCGGTCGGGCAGGAGACATCTGAATCCGTTGCAACCAGTCAGCTATCTGTTCTCCGTGAATAGGCGAATCGGTGAGGTGAAGCGCTGATGAGCACCACCCGGCCGTACCCGCCGGGCGATCTCGGCCCGGAGCCGGGCGGCGCCGGTGCCTCCGCCGCCGTTCCGTCCGCCGCGCCGGCGGGCCAGATCCGCCGGCTGCGCCTGGCGGGCACCCGAGGCGCCGTGGCACGAGGCCGTGACTTCGCCCGGCAGGCCCTGCACGACTGGGGCTGGCTGCCGGCCGCCAACGCCGATCAGCGCGCCGCCGCCGAGGACGTGCTGCTGGTCGTCTCGGAGCTGGTCACCAACGCCTGCCTGCACGCCGAAGGACCCGAGGAGCTGCGGCTGCGCTGCACCGCCAAGGTGCTGCGCCTGGAGGTCAGCGACCTCGGTGCGGGATCGCCGGCGCCGCGCAGCCCGCACCGTCCGGGCCGCCCCGGTGGCCACGGCATGTTCATCGTGCAGCGGCTCTGCCTGGACTGGGGCGTGGTGCGCAACGCCGACGGTGCCGGCAAGACCGTCTGGGCGGAGCTCGCCGCGCCGTCCTGACGGGCGGGCGGAACGGGCGGAGAGAGCCGAGCGCGGGCCTGCGGGCCCGCGCTCGCGTCGTCTGTGCCCCCGGTGCCCCTGCGGAGCGGGAGCGCCCGCGACCGTCGCCGCCGCGGCCGGATTTCCCCGCCGCCCTGGGGCCGTACGGATCGGGGCTGTGCATTGCCTTCCCTCGACAAGGTCCCCGGCGTACCTTGAGCGGCCAATCTGATGCGCCGTCAGAACGTCCGGCGGTGCGCCCACCGGGAGAAGGGGAACGGAAGGTGACCCGCTTCTACGAACAGCACGGCAGGCGTCCGCGCCGGGCGGCCGGCCTCGCCGTCGCGACGGCGATGGCGGCGGGGTCCGCGGTGATGCTCACCGCGCCGGCCGCCCACGCCGAGGTCGTCGACGTCGACTACCAGTGCAGGACACCGATCGGGAACAAGGGCGCGGTCTCGCCCATCGACATCAAGAGCACCCCCAGCGGCGGTGCGTACAAGCTGGTGATGTCCTTCGAGAAGGGCGTCTCCTCCAGCCCCGTGGAGCTGGGCAAGGGCGCGATGAAGCCGAGCGCGCTGATCAAGCTGGGCGGCGCGGAGAGCGGCACGGTGCCGGTCGCCGGGCCCCCGAACGACCAGCCGATACCGGCCAACACCCCCATCAAGATCAGTGACTTGAGCGGTACGTACACGCCCAAGGGCAGCGGCAAGGTCACCTTCACGGCCGCCACGCTCACCATCAAGGCGCTGGGCACCACCACCACCTGCACCCCCAGCAACAAGCCCGGTCCCTCGCTGACCCTCGACGTGAAGGGGTCCGGCGGCTCGGGCGGCAGCGGCGGCGCGGCCGCCGGCGGCTCCTCCGGCGGGCAGCTGCCGCAGACCGGGCCCGCGGACTCCGCGATCGCGCTGGGCGCCCTCGGCGGCACGGTGCTGCTGGCCGGCGCGGCCGGCGCGCTCTGGCTGACCCGCCGCCGGCAGCGGGCCTGACGCTCCGGTAGTCCCGCCCTCCGCGTACGAGCACCAGGAGCCGCCGATGCCGTTCCGTCCGCCCACCGCGGTCAGCGGGGTGATCCTCGCGGCCGTCGCCGTGCTGCTGTGCCCCGCCGCGGCCGGGGCGCAGCCGTCCGCCGCGCCCGGTGACCCGCGCTGGTCCGCGGCGCCCGCGCCCGGAGACGGCGCCGAGCCGAGCGCACAGGACCGCCCGTACTTCTATCTGGAGGGCGCGCCGGGCACCGTCATGAACGACCGGCTCGCCCTCGGCAACCCCACCGGCCACGCCGTCACCGTACGGCTGCGCGGCTCCGGATCCGGCTCCGGATCGTGGCTCGCGTTCGCCGCGCGCGAGGTGAAGCTCCCTGCGCACACCCGCGCGGGCGTCCCGTTCTCGGCGACCGTGCCGCGCGACGCGCTCCCCGGCGATCTGGCCGGCGCGATCGTCGCGACCGGCGGGGGCGCGGGCGGGCTAGGCGGGCGGGTCACCGTACCGGTGCATCTGCGGGTGACCGGACCACAACTGTCCGCGCTGACCGTCGAGAACGTGGCGGTGCGGGGCCGGGGGAGCGCGGCCGTCATCCGGTACACGCTGGTCAACCGCGGCAACACCTCGCTCACCCCGCGGCTGGCGGTGCGCGCCGACGGGCTGTCCGGACCGGTGCTGCGGCGCGCCGCCCGCACCCTGCCGCTCACCCTGAAGCCCGGTCGGAGCGTCGACCTGACGGAGGAATGGCCCGATCCGCCCGCTCTGGACGCGATGGACGTACGGCTCGCGGTGACGGCCGAGGGCGGTGCGCACGGGTCCGCCACGGCTTCGTACACGGCCGTCCCATGGGGCGTCGGCGCGGCGGCGGCGCTGGTCGTCGCGGCGGGGGCGGGCAGTGCGGTGGCGGTCCGGTGGCGCCGCGTCCAGGGCCCGGGCCGGCCGCCGGGCGAGCGGGACGCGGCCGCCGGCGAGCGGCCCTCCGGCGTCGAAGTGGCCGACGCGGCAGGTCAACTGGCGAACACGGGATCAGGAGCGCGATCGTGAACGGCGAGCAGGGCAGGTCGACGGCCGGCGCGGCAGCCGGCGCCGGGGCACCCCGGAGGGCGGGCACGGGCCGGCGGCCCCGGGGGCCGAGGAGGCTGACGGCCGCACTGACCCTGTGCGCGGCCCTGGCACTGGCGGTGTGGCCGGACACCGCGGCCGGCGCGCGCGCCCGGGCCGACGCCGAGCCCACCGTCCAGCTCTCCAAGAAGGAGGCCGGCAAGGGCGGCGCCCTCACCGTGACCGGCAGCGGCTGGCGGCCCAAGGTGCTGCTCACGCTGCTGATCTGCGGACAGAACATGATCGGCGGCACCAACTCCTGCGCCAACGGGGACGGACGGGCCGTCAGAACGGACGCACACGGCGCCTTCCACAAGCGCCTCCCGGTCGCCGAGCCGCCCAAGCCCTGCCCCTGTGTGGTGCATGTGGCGACGGTGACGGGTGCGGCGGCCGCCGCGGACGCCGCGTTCAAAGTGGCGGGCCACCCCGTGGCACCACTGCCCAAGGAGCGCACCGGCGGCCGCCTGGCGGTGCTCGCCCAGCCGCGGCTGTCCGGCAGCAGCGGCCTGCTGACCTGGTTCGGCGCCCCGCCGCAGCGCGAGTTGACCGTCACGGTCGGCAACCTCGGCTCGGCGCCGGCCAAGGACCCGGTCTTCGAAGTCGGCACCTCGCACGGCGTCTTCGCCCCCCAGTGGGAGGAGCAGCAGTGGCGGGGGACCGTCCCCGCCGGGAAGAAGGCCGAGGTCAGGCTGCCGGTCGAGCTGGCGGCCGGCGCGCACGGGGACTACCTGGTCTCGCTCAAGTACGGCGGCAAGGTCCTGGTCGAGCAGCCCTGGGGGGTCGGCAGGCCCTGGGGCGTGACGCTCTTCTGGGTGCTGCTGTGCGTCGTGGTCCCGACGGCGGTGTTCCGCGTCGGGATGGCGATCGTGGACCGGGTGCGCCCGCGCCGTACGGCCCGCGGCACCGGTCACCGCAGGACCCGCACCGCGGCCGGCCGCAGGGCCCGCACCACCGGCACCAGCGCTGCCGCGGAGGACGGCGACGGCGCCGCCCTGCCGTGGTTCACCCCGGACACCGCACCGTCCACCACCACATCAACCGAACGACCGACGTCGAAAGGTTCTGCGTGATGAGGCAACGGAGGAGAGCCGCGGTGGCCTCGGCGGCCGCGCTGGTGCTCGCGGGTGCGGGCGTGATGGCCGCGGCCGGTACCGCCCAGGCGGCGGAGGTGTCGTACAAGACGGAGTGTCTGCCGCCGCCGATATCGGGGCTGCCGCCGATCCAGGGCACCACGAAGGTGGCCGTCAGCGCACCCGCGACCGCGAAGGTCGGCGACGAGATCGAGGTGGTCTGGAAGACCGTCGAGGCCGCGTCGAAGAACCCCGACATCCTCGACCTGGGGGAGAACACCGTCCAGCCCACCGGCACCCTCACGGTGGCCGGGGCGCAGACCGGCGAGCTGCCGATGCAGGGGCCGCGGGAGAATCCGCCGATTCCCAAGGGCGGCGCGATGAAGCTGTCCGACATGACGGGCAAGTTGAAGCTGACGAAGCCCGGTGAGATCACCCTCACGCCCGGCTTCTACAACATCAACGTCAACAAGCCGATCTCCACCGACACCAAGTGCTCGGCCAAGGAGGAGGTGAAGCCCGCGGTCACGGTGAAGGTGACCGACGGCGGCGGCGATTCGGGCGGTACGTCCTCCGGGGGCGGCACCGACGGGGGCACCACGAGCGGCGGCACCGACGGCGGCAGCACCGGCGGCACCACTGGCGGCACCGCGAACGGCGGCACCACCGGGGGCGGCAGCGACGGCGGCACCAGCGCCGGCACCTCGGGCGGTACGGCCGGCTCCGGCGGCTCGACCGGCGGCTCCGGCGGCGACCCCGACGGCACCGCGTACAAGGGCACGGAGGTGAAGGTCCCCTACGCCTGCAAGACGCCCATCGGGGACAAGAAGGCGACCTCGCCGGTGCAGATCAACGCCGTGAAGAAGGGCGGCGGTTACGACCTGACGGTGCAGTTCAAGAAGTCCGTCATGGACAGCCCGGCCGACATCCCCAAGGACTCGGTCAAGCCGTCGATGGACGTCAAGGTGGGCGGCGCGGACAAGGGCTCGGTGAAGGTCGAGGGGCCGACGAACCCCGAGCCGATCAAGTCCGGCGACCCGATCGAGGTCCCCGACCTGAAGGGCACCTACAAGCCGGGTGCCACCGGCAAGGCCACGCTGACCCCGGGCGTGCTCACCGTCAACGCCCTGGGCACGACCACGACCTGCACCCCGGAGCAGGACCCGGGTGTCTCGCTGACGCTGGACACCGCGGCGCAGCCGGGCGGCACCTCCGGCGGTTCGTCGGGCGGTTCGTCGGGTGGCGCGGCGGGCTCCGGCGGCGCGGCGGGACCGGCCGGCATCTCGGGCGGAAGCGGCGGCGGCCTCGCCGAGACCGGAGCGAGCGATCACGGCGCGCTGACCGCGCTCGGCCTGGTCGCCGGCACGGTCATCCTGCTCGGCGGCGCCGTCTTCACCTTCACCCCGTGGCGGCGGTTCGGCCGGTAGGACACCGGAAGGGCCCGGTACGCAGCGGCGTACCGGGCCCTTCCATGGTTGCGGGTCGCGTCAGCGGACGTCGCCCATGAGCGCAACGATCTTCTTGCGGCTCAGGTAGATCGCCAGACCGGCCAGCACCGCCATGGCGGCCTCGACGGCCAGCACCGGGATACCGCTCAGGTCCGCGCCGCCGGTGGACAGCAGGGTGACGATGCAGTCGCCCGCGGTCACGGCCAGGAACCACACGCCCAGCATCTGGCTCGCGTACTTCTGCGGCGCCATCTTGGTGGTCACCGACAGGCCGACCGGGGACAGGCACAGCTCGCCGATGGTCTGGATCATGTAGATGGACAGCAGCCACATCGGGCTGACCTTCGCACCGTCCGAGGCCATCAGCATCGGGACGATGAAGACGGCGAACGAAGCGCCGATGAAGACCATCGCCATCGAGAACTTCACCGTGGTGCTCGGCTCGCGGTCGCGGCGCGCCAGCCGCAGCCACAGCCAGGCGAACACCGGGGCGAGGGCCATGACCCACAGCGGGTTCACGGACTGGAACCACGAGGAGGGGAAGCTCAGCCCGAAGACCTCGCCGTTCGTCTTCTTCTCCGCGAAGACGGACATCGTCGAGCCCGCCTGGTCGAAGATCATCCAGAACACCGCGGCGGCCACGAAGAACCAGATGTAGCCGCTGACCTTGGTCTGCTCGGTGTCGCTCAGCTCCTTGTCGCGCTTGATGCGCACCAGGACCGTGATCGGGATGACCAGGCCGAGCAGGGCGAGCGGGACCAGCGCCCAGTTCAGGGTGAAGTGACCGGTGAAGCCGACCACGCCGTAGAAGACCGCGGCGACGGCGGTCCAGATCAGGCCCTTGCGCAGCCAAGCGGTGCGCTCCTCCGCCTGCAGCGGGGTCGGCACGACGCTGGACTTCGGGCTGAATTGGCGCGTGCCGAGCAGGAAACACACCAGGCCCAGGGCCATACCGACCGCCGCCAGCGCGAAGCCCATGTGCCAGTTGACGCTCTGGCCGACCGTGCCGATGGCCAGCGGCGCCGCGAAGGCACCGATGTTGATGCCCATGTAGAAGACGGTGAAGCCGCCGTCCCGGCGCGGGTCCTGGGGTCCGTCGTAGAGGTGGCCGACCATCGTCGAGATGTTGGCCTTCAACAGGCCGGAGCCCACCGCGACCAGTGCCAGACCGACGAAGAACATCGCCTGGCCCGGTACCGCCAGCGCCAGGTGGCCGGTCATGATCACGCCGGCCGCGACCGCGACGGTCTTGCGCGGGCCCCAGATGCGGTCGCCGATCCAGCCGCCGGGCAGGGCCAGCAGATAGACCATCGCCACATAGATGGAGTAGATGGCCGAGGCGGTGACCGCGTTCATGGCCAGACCGCCGGCCTGGGCGCCCTTCTCGGCGTCCGGGCCGCCGGAGATCAGATAGACCACGAGCAGGGCGCGCATGCCGTAATAGCTGAAGCGCTCCCACATCTCGGTCAGGAAGAGGGGGGCCAGTCCGCGGGGGTGGCCGAGGAAGGTCTTGGCGCCGTCCACAGGGGTGCCCTGCTTGGCGTTGTCCTTCGTCAGGCTTGACGCCATGGAAGTTTCCTTGTTCTGCTCGGGACGCGTTCGAGAGTCCCGATACGCGCCCTTGTGGGGGTTGACCGGCACCGGTGCAGACATGCCCACCCCACGTCCGGGGGTTCGGCACCACACAAGGCGGGTGCCGGCAGGACGGTCGTACACCGGGATCCACGCCCCCCGTGCTGCTGCGCGGCGGACCCGGTCGTCAGGTCATTCACTGTGTTCAGGACTGGTCGTGCCAGCCTGCACACAACAGGGACCGCCGACTCCGGTTAAGAGCCACGGTCCCGGCGTTGTGCGACGGACGTCTGGCCACCATACGTCTCGTTAACGCGCGTTTGGGCGCCGTGAGACAACGCTCACATTCGGGTCGGGAACCCTCCACAGCCGCCCCTTCGAAGGGTCCGCAGCTCACGGCCGTGACGGCCGCGGAAACGGTCCGCCACGGGTCATCCCTGCTGGTCCGCCCCTCGGGCGCGATACATCGGACTACCATCGGGCCATGACCCGTGTACTGCTCGCCGAGGATGACGCGTCCATCTCGGAGCCGCTCGCCCGCGCACTGCGCCGCGAGGGTTACGAAGTCGAGGTGCGCGAGGACGGCCCGACGGCGCTCGACGCCGGTCTCCAGGGCAATATCGATCTCGTCGTCCTGGACCTGGGGCTGCCCGGCATGGACGGCCTGGAGGTCGCCCGCCGGCTGCGCAACGAAGGCCATTCCTTCCCCATCCTGGTGCTGACGGCGCGGGCCGACGAGGTGGACACCGTCGTCGGCCTGGACGCCGGCGCCGACGACTACGTCACCAAGCCCTTCCGGCTCGCCGAACTCCTCGCCCGCGTCCGGGCCCTGCTGCGCCGCGGCTCCTCCGCCGAGCCCCAGCAGCCGCCCGCCACCCACGGCGTACGGATCGACGTCGAGTCGCACCGCGCCTGGATGGGCGAGGAGGAACTCCAGCTCACGGCCAAGGAGTTCGACCTGCTGCGGGTCCTGGTGCGCGACGCCGGCCGGGTCGTCACCCGCGACCAGCTGATGCGCGAGGTCTGGGACACCACGTGGTGGTCGTCCACCAAGACGCTCGACATGCACATCTCCTGGCTGCGCAAGAAGCTCGGGGACGACGCCGCCAACCCCCGCTACATCGCCACCGTCCGTGGCGTCGGCTTCCGCTTCGAAAAGAGCTAGGGGCCCGTGCGCCGTCGCCTGATCAACTCCACGCTCGCCGTGGTGCTTGTCGTGATCGCCGTCTTCGGTGTCTCGCTCGTGATCGTCGAGACCCGCACGATCCAGTCCGGTGCGCAGGAGAGCGTGGCGTCCGAGGCGGTCCGGCTCGTCGGGATCGTGGAGAGCCGGCTGGGCGGTGGCGAGAAGATCACCCCGGACGTGCTCTCCGAGCAGATCACCGCCAAGCGGTACGCCGAGATCAAGGTGCCCGGCAAGGCGCCGATCGAGATCGGACAGCGGCCCTCGGGCGATGTCATCGAGTCGACGGTGCGCGGGGACCGCGGTGAGTCCGTCACGGTCGAGGAGTCGCGTTCCACGATCAGCTCGGAGATCGGCCGGACCCTGCTGGTCATTCTGGCCGTCGCGGTGCTGGCGATCCTCGCGGCCGTCGTGCTGGCCGTCCGCCAGGGCCGCCGGCTGACCGCGCCGCTGACCGACCTCGCCGAGACCGCCGAGCGGCTCGGCTCGGGCGACCCGCGTCCCCGCCACCGCCGCTACGGCGTCCAGGAGCTGGACCGGGTCGCCGATGTGCTGGACGCCAGCGCCGAACGGATCGCCCGGATGCTGACCGCCGAACGGCGGCTGGCCGCGGACGCCTCCCACCAGCTGCGCACGCCGCTGACCGCGCTGTCCATGCGGCTGGAGGAGATCACCGTCACCGACGACCCGGAGACCGTGAAGGAAGAGGCCACCATCGCGCTGGCCCAGGTGGAGCGGCTGACCGACGTCGTCCAGCGGCTGCTGACCAATTCGCGCGATCCGCGCAGCGGCTCCGCGGTCGCCTTCGACCTCGACGAGGTGGTCAAGCAGCAGATCGAGGAGTGGCGGCCGGCCTACCGCAGCGCCGGGCGGGCCATCGTCCGCTCCGGCAAGAAGGGGCTACGGGCCGTCGGCACACCGGGCGCGGTCGCCCAGGTGCTGGCCACTTTGATCGAGAACTCGCTGATGCACGGCGACGGGACGGTGGCGCTGCGCACCCGCGTCACCGGCAACCAGGCGGTCGTCGAGGTCACCGACGCCGGACCGGGCGTTCCGCCGGACCTCGGCTCGCGGGTCTTCGAGCGGACCGTCTCCGGACGCAACTCCACGGGGCTCGGACTGGCCGTCGCCCGGGACCTCGCGGAGGCGGACGGCGGGCGGCTGGAACTGCTCCAGCAGCATCCGCCGGTCTTCGCGCTCTTCCTGGCCCGCGAGGCGGAGCCCGCCGACGTGTGAGCGGCCCGCGGCTACTTGCGGGAGCCGCTGCGCGGGTGCGACGGACGGTGGGAGTCGTCGTCGAGGAAGGACTCGGCGGTCTCTATCGCCTCCCGCGCGGGCAGCGTGCGGAAGACCCAGGTGCGGTAGGACCAGAAGCGGAAGAGCGTGGCGAGGCCGATGCCGAGGAACTTGAAGACGTTGCTCTGCAGCCGGCTGTCCCAGTCGAACCCGTAGGTCGCGATGTAGAGCAGGCCGTTCTCGATGACCAGGCCGACCGCGCTGAACAGCAGGAAGAGCGTCAGTTCCTTCGTGCGGCCCCGTTTGTCGCGGTCGCGGTAGGTGAAGTAGCGGTAGCCGAGGTAGTTGGTGCCGGTCGCCACGACCGTCGCGATGATGCTGGCCCGGACGACGGGCACCTCGGTCAGCTGCCGTACGAGGTTGAACACCGCGAAGTTGACCACGACGCCCGCGCCGCCGACCGCGCCGAACTTCACCAGCTCGCGAGTGAGCGCCTCCAGCCGCGACCGCAGCGCGCTCCGTTCACTCATGGTGGTCGTTCAGCTCCCCGTTGTGGGCGGTGTCCGCGGCCGTCAACCCTGGTCCGCACCCTCATGCTAACCACGCCTCGAACGGCGGTGCCCCACTCCCGGCCATTGTGGGCGGACGGCCCCTGGGCGCGCGCGGTCAGTCGACGGTGACACGGAAGTTGAGGGTGCGGGCGCCCGGCTCCTCGGCGCCGGTGGCGCAACTGCGGCAGCGCACCAGCCGTAAGTCCGTACGGCCCGCACGGACCGCCTCGAAGTCGAGGTAGCGGGCGGGGCCGGTGCCGGACGGCGCGGCGCCGCCGGGGGCCTCGCGGGCGCCGGCCGCTTCGAGGACGCCGGGGTCGGGTCGGGGCGGGGCGATGATCCAGTGGTAGCGGCCGGCCGGGTCGTCCTCGACCCGCACGCTGAAGCGGTCGCCGGCCCGGACCGCGATCTCCGTGTCGTCCGCGTCGAAGACCTTCGGCGCGGACAGCTGACTGATCACCGAGTGCACGGCGACCACCAGCGCGGCGACCGCGACGCCGATCACCAGCGCCCGGCCGCCCCTCGATATGCCACTGCTCTCCATCCGGCCTCCCCTTGGCCGGGCCGCAGCCCGGCACCGGTCGCACACCCGTGCCCGAGACTAATGGTCGGTGTCGATGCCCCACAGGCGATCTTCGAACGCACGAACTCGGAGGATCATCCAAGCCGGGGTCAGGGTCGCGGCGCGGGGCGGATACCCTGGGGGGCGTGACGTTCCCGGTAGTCGGCATGGTCGGCGGCGGTCAGCTCGCCCGTATGACCCACGAGGCGGGTATCCCCCTCGGCATCAAGTTCAAGCTTCTCAGCGACACTCCGCAGGATTCGGCGGCCCAGGTGGTCAGCGATGTCGTCATCGGCGACTACCGCGATCTGGACACGCTGCGCTCCTTCGCGCGCGGCTGCGATGTGATCACCTTCGATCACGAGCACGTCCCCACCGAGCATTTGCGGGCCCTGGAGGCCGACGGCATCCCCGTCCGGCCCGGTCCCGACGCGCTGGTGCACGCCCAGGACAAGGGGGTGATGCGCGCCAAGCTGGACGCGATCGGCGTCCCCTGCCCGCGCCATCGCCTCGTCTCCGACCCCGCGGACGTGGAGCGTTTCGCGGCGGAGGGCGACGGCTTCCCGGTGGTCCTCAAGACCGTCCGCGGCGGCTATGACGGCAAGGGGGTCTGGGTCGTACGATCCTCCAAGGAGGCCGAGGAGCCCTTCCGTGCCGGGGTGCCCGTCCTTGCGGAGGAAAAGGTGGAATTCGTCCGCGAACTGGCCGCCAACATCGTCCGCTCGCCGCACGGCCAGGCCGTCGCCTATCCGGTCGTGGAGTCCATCCAGGTCGACGGCGTCTGCGACACCGTGATCGCGCCGGCGCCCGGCCTCGACCCCGAGCTGGCCGGCCAGGCCCAGGAGCTGGCGCTGCGGATCGGCAAGGAGCTGGGCGTCGTCGGCCACCTGGCGGTCGAACTCTTCGAGACCGCGGACGGCCGCATCCTCGTCAACGAGCTGGCCATGCGCCCGCACAACTCCGGCCACTGGACCCAGGACGGCGCGATCACCTCGCAGTTCGCCAACCACGTCCGTGCCGTGCTCGACCTCCCGCTCGGCGATCCGCGCCCGCGCGCCCCCTGGACGGTCATGGCCAATGTCCTCGGCGGCGACTACCCCGACATGTACTACGCGTACCTGCACTGCATGGCACGGGACCCGCGGCTGAAGATCCATATGTACGGCAAGGACGTGAAGCCCGGCCGTAAGGTCGGACACGTCAACACCTACGGCGACGACCTGGCGGATGTGCGCGAGCGCGCCGCACACGCCGCCGGCTACCTGCGAGGAACGATCACCGAATGACTTCAGCCCGCCCGTCGCCCGACCGCCGTCCCTCGACGAGTACTGACGCGCGCCCCTCTGATCTCCCCGTGATCGGCATCGTCATGGGCTCCGACTCCGACTGGCCCGTCATGGAGGCCGCCGCCCAGGCTCTCGCCGAGTTCGAGATCCCCTACGAGGTCGATGTCGTCTCGGCCCACCGCATGCCGCGCGAGATGATCGCCTACGGCGAGGACGCCGCCGATCGTGGCCTGAAGGCGATCATCGCCGGCGCCGGGGGAGCCGCCCACCTCCCCGGCATGCTCGCCTCGGTCACCCCGCTGCCGGTCATCGGCGTCCCCGTCCCGCTGAAGTACCTCGACGGGATGGACTCCCTCCTGTCCATCGTGCAGATGCCGGCCGGTGTGCCGGTCGCCACGGTCTCGGTCGCCGGCGCCCGCAACGCCGGACTCCTCGCCGCCCGGATCCTCGCCGCCCACGACCCCGAACTCCTCGCCCGGATGCGCGACTTCCAGCAGGAGCTGAACGAGCAGGCCACCGAGAAGGGCAAGCGGCTGCGCAACAAGGTCGCCACCCCCAACGGCTTCGGCTTCGGCGGCGCCAAGTGAGCTCCTCCCTGGAGGAGGCGCGGGCCCTGCTCGCCCGCTGGCCCGTCGTCGACGGCCACAACGACCTGCCCTGGGCGCTGCGCGAACAGGTCGGCTACGACCTCGACCGGCGCGACATCGCCGCCGACCAGTCCGCGCATCTGCACACCGACCTGCCGCGGCTGCGGGCCGGCGGCGTCGGCGCGCAGTTCTGGTCGGTGTACGTACGCGCCGACTACGCGGGCGACACGGCGGTCAGCGCCACCCTCGAACAGATCGATGCCGTACGGCAGTTGACCCACCGCTACCCGGACGAGCTGCGTCTGGCGCACACCGCCGACGAGATGGAGGCGGCCCGCGCCGAAGGCCGCATCGCCTCCCTCATGGGCGCCGAGGGCGGCCACTGCATCAACAACTCGCTGGCCACGCTGCGGGCGCTGTACCGACTCGGCGTGCGCTATATGACGCTCACCCACAACAGCACCATCGACTGGGCGGACTCCGCCACCGACGAGCCGCGCCACCAGGGCCTGAGCGCCTTCGGCGAGGAGGTCGTCCGTGAGATGAACCGCTGCGGGATGCTGGTCGACCTCTCGCACGTCTCGGCCGACACCATGCGCGACGCGCTGCGGGTCGGCACCGCACCGGTGATCTTCTCGCACTCCTCCGCCCGCGCCGTCTGCGACCATCCGCGCAACATCCCCGACGACGTGCTCGCCCAGCTGCCCGCCAACGGCGGCGTCGCGATGGCCACCTTCGTCCCGAAGTTCGTGCTGCCCGAGGCCGTCGAGTGGACGCTGCGCGCCGACGAGAACATGCGTGCCCACGGTCTGCACCACCTCGACACCACCGAGGCGGGCATGACGGTCCAGCGGGCCTTCGAGGCCGCCAACCCGCGCCCGAGGGCCACCGTGGCCACCGTCGCCGATCATCTCGACCACATGCGCGAGGTGGCCGGCGTCGACCACATCGGCATCGGCGGCGACTTCGACGGCACCGCCTTCACCCCGGACGGCCTGGCCGACGTGGCGGGCTATCCGAACCTGGTCGCCGAACTCCTGGACCGCAACTGGTCCCAGTCCGACCTGGCCAAGCTGACCTGGCAGAACGCGGTGCGGGTGCTGCGGGCGGCGGAGGACGTTGCCCGGCGGTAGCTGCGCTTGGGCTGGCTTCCCACGTTTTTGTCTGCGGCGCCGCGGTGGTTGTTCGCCGTTGCGCCTGCGGCGGGCCCCTCCGCTGCGCTTTGCTGCGGCCGAATTGTCTGGCTTTCGCGCCGTGGCGCCTGCGGCGGGCGGTTGTTTGTCGGCTGCGGTGACAGCCCTACGGACTTCGTCCTACGGTCTGTCCCCTCCCGTGGGTGGGTGGGAAGACAGGACGGTGGGGGCACACCTGATCTGTCGACTTCCCGCACACGAACGCCGACGTTCACCCCCACCGGTCTCCTTCCCCCCTCCCACGGGAGGGGGCGGACCGCAGGACGGAGTCCGGAGGGGCGCACCCGCTGCCGTAAACGCCCCGCGCAGCGGCAACCAGGCCCGCCGCAGGCGCCACGGCGAGAAACCCCCACGGCGGGAAAGCCGACAACGTGGGAAGCAAGCCCAAGCGCAGCGGTTAGGCCGTGGGCCGCCCAAGCGCCCGATACGTCCAGCCCGCCTTGCGCCAAAGCTGGGCGTCCAGCGCGTTGCGGCCGTCCAGGATGCGGCGCTCGGCGACCACCTCGGCCAGGGCGGCCGGATCCAGTTCGCGGAACTCCCGCCACTCCGTGAGGTGGAGCACGGCGTCGGCGCCCCGTACGGCGTCCAGGGCGGTGTCGGCGTACGCGAGCGTCGGGAAGACGCGCCGCGCGTTCTCCATGCCCTTCGGGTCGTAGACGGTGACCTGGCCGCCCTGGAGGTGGATCTGGCCGGCGACGTTGAGCGCGGGGGAGTCGCGTACGTCGTCCGAGTCCGGCTTGAAGGTGGCGCCGAGGACGGCGACCCGCTTGCCGAGGAAGCCGCCGCCGACCGCGTCGCGGGTCAGCTCGACCATGTGGCCGCGGCGCCGCATGTTGATCGAGTCGATCTCGCGCAGGAAGGTCAGTGCCTGGTCGGCGCCGAGCTCGCCGGCGCGTGCCATGAAGGCCCGCAGGTCCTTGGGCAGGCAGCCGCCGCCGAAGCCGATGCCGGCGCGCAGGAACTTCTTCCCGATCCGCTCGTCGTGCCCGATCGCCTCGGCCAGCTTCACCACGTCGCCGTCGGCCGCCTCGCACACCTCGGCCATCGCGTTGATGAAGGAGATCTTCGTGGCCAGGAAGGAGTTGGCGGAGGTCTTGACCAGCTCGGCCGTCGGGTAGTCCATGACGATGAACGGCGAGCCCTCGGCGATCGGCGTGGCGTACACCTCGCGCAGCAGCTCCTCGGCCCGCTCGCCGGTCACCCCGGCCACGATCCGGTCCGGGTGCAGGGTGTCGTCGACGGCGAAGCCCTCGCGCAGGAACTCGGGGTTCCAGGCCAGCTCGGCCGCCGCCCCGGCCGGGGCGTTCTCCGCCAGCCGCTTCGCGAGCCGGGCCGCGCTGCCCACCGGGACCGTGGACTTGCCGACCACCAGCGCCGGGCGGGTCAGATGCGGCGCCAGCGCGTCGAAGGCGCTCTCCACGTAACTCATGTCGCAGGCGTACTCACCGTGCTTCTGCGGGGTGTTCACGCAGACGAAGTGCACATCGCCGAACGCCCCGACCTCCTCGTAGGAGGTGGTGAAGCGCAGCCGGCCGCTGGACCCCTCGATCCCGGCGACATGGCGGCGCAGCAGCTCCGCCAGGCCCGGCTCGTACATCGGGACCTCGCCGCGCTGCAGCATCTCGATCTTCTCGGGGACCACATCGAGCCCCAGCACCTCGAAGCCGAGCTCGGCCATGGCCGCGGCGTGGGTGGCGCCAAGGTAGCCGGTGCCGATCACGGTGATCTTGAGGGCCATGGATGCTCCAGACGCATACTGAGGAAAACGGCGCTGACCGAGCATAGTCGCGCCTGGAACGGTCGACTCCAGCTCGCGCGGGAGCAGGTCTGTAACTGTCGGCAACCTCACGTATCCGCAGGCCGGGGTAGGCGCCTAGAATCCGGAGAGGTAAAGGGTTACTTAACGGTAGTTAGCACTGCCGGGAGCTCACAGGGGAGTGAGAGTTAGTGGCGGGATCCGCTGATTTCGATCTGTACCGACCGTCGGAGGAGCACGACATGCTCCGGGAGTCGGTGCGCTCGCTCGCCGAGGCGAAGATCGCGCCGTTCGCCGCCGCGGTGGACGAGGAGGCCCGCTTCCCGCAGGAGGCGCTCGACGCGCTGGTCGCCAACGACCTGCACGCCGTCCACGTGCCGGAGGCCTACGGCGGCGCCGGCGCCGACGCGCTGGCCACCGTCATCGTGATCGAGGAGGTGGCGCGGGTGTGCGCCTCGTCCTCGTTGATCCCGGCGGTCAACAAGCTCGGCTCGCTGCCGGTGATCCTCTCCGGCTCCGAGGAGCTGAAGAAGAAGTACCTGGGCCCGCTCGCCAAGGGCGACGCGATGTTCTCGTACTGCCTGAGCGAGCCGGACGCCGGCTCCGACGCGGCCGGCATGAAGACCAAGGCCGTGCGCGACGGCGACTACTGGGTGCTGAACGGCGTCAAGCGCTGGATCACCAACGCCGGCGTCAGCGAGTACTACACGGTGATGGCCGTGACCGACCCCGAGCAGCGCTCCAAGGGCATCAGCGCGTTCGTGGTGGAGAAGGGCGACGAGGGGGTCTCCTTCGGCGCCCCGGAGAAGAAGCTCGGTATCAAGGGCTCCCCGACCCGCGAGGTCTACCTGGACAACGTCCGGATCCCGGCCGACCGCCTCATCGGCGCGGAGGGCACCGGCTTCGCGACGGCCATGAAGACCCTGGACCACACCCGCATCACGATCGCGGCCCAGGCGCTCGGCATCGCCCAGGGCGCCCTGGACTACGCCAAGGGCTACGTCCAGGAGCGCAAGCAGTTCGGCAAGCCGATCGGCGACTTCCAGGGCGTCCAGTTCATGCTCGCCGACATGGCCATGAAGCTGGAGGCGGCGCGTCAGCTCACCTACGCCGCGGCCGCCCGCTCCGAGCGGATATCGGCCGGCGGCAAGGGCGAGGACCTGACCTTCTTCGGCGCCGCGGCCAAGTGCTACGCCTCCGACGCGGCCATGGAGATCACCACGGACGCCGTCCAGCTGCTCGGCGGCTACGGCTACACCCGTGACTACCCGGTCGAGCGGATGATGCGGGACGCCAAGATCACGCAGATCTATGAAGGTACGAACCAGGTGCAGCGGATCGTGATGGCGAGGAACCTGCCGCAGTAGGCGGCGGAGCGCAGACGGCACGACGAAAGGGCCCCGGACCGCAGTCGCGGTTCGGGGCCCTTCGCCGTTTCGGTGCGCCGGTCAGTTGCCGGAGACCGTGACCTTCTCGTCGTTCTTCAGCTGGCCGACCAGTTGCTGGAGCTTGGCCTTGTCCCAGACGAGGTTGCCGCCGTTGCTGCCGGAGATCGGCATGTTCATCGACTTGCCGTCGCCGCCGGTGACGTCCTTCATCGCGAAGAACATCTGGCCCAGGTCCCACAGGCTCATGTCCTTGTCGACGATCAGCGTGTCCAGGCCGGCGCCCATCGTCGGGTAGAGCTTGAAGGGGTTGAGGACGGTGCCCGGGGTGGCGGTCTGGCTCGCCAGGGTGGCCAGGAACTTCTGCTGGTTCTTGGTGCGCTCCAGGTCCTGGGTCGCGAACGCGTGCCGGGTGCGGACGAAGGCGAGTGCCTGCTGGCCGTCGAGGGTCTGCTTGCCGGCCTGGAAGTCGGCGCCGGAGTCCTTGTCCTTGAACGCCTTGGGGATGTCCATCTCGACGCCGCCGATGGCGTCCACGATGTTGGCGAAGCCGGCGAAGCCGATCTCGACGTAGTGGTCGATGTGCAGCTTGGTGTTGTACTCGACCGTGCGCACCAGCAGCTCCGGCCCGTCCTCGGCGTAGGCCGCGTTGAGCTTGGTGTGCCGCCCGGTGCCCTGGTACTTCTTGCCGGAGTCGGAGCCGACGAAGGACGGGATCTCGACGTCCGAGTCGCGCGGCAGCGAGAGCAGCGTCGGACCGTTGCTGCCGTCGTGCAGGATCATCATCGAGTCGGTCCGCTTGCCGTCGGCGGAGCCGGTGTGCAGCTTCTTCTTGTCCTCGGCGGACATGCCCTCGCGGCTGTCGGAGCCGACGATCAGGTAGTTCGTGCCGTCGCCCTCCTCCGGCCGTTCGATGACCTTGCTGAGGTCGACCTGGCGGCGGAGCTTGCCGTCGGCCCAGAAGTACGTGGCGACCGAGGCGACCAGCAGCACCACGACCAGGGCGATGAGGGTCCGCTTGATGCGCCGGCCCCAGTGGGGGCGCGGCCGGCCGCCGCCGTGACCGTCGTCGTAGCCACCGCCGCCACCGCGGCCGCCGCCGTAGACCTGGCCGGTGTTGTAACCGTCGTCGTAGGCGTCGTCGTAGCCCTGGGACTGCTGCGGCGGCACGGTCGCTCCCCGGCGCGGGGACATCGACGGCGGCATCGGGGGCTCTGGCCGCGGATAGCCGGCGCCCGCGTCGCGTCGCACCTGCGGCATGGCGCGCACGCCCTCCGGATCGCCGCTGCTGCCGCGTCCGTACCTGTTGCCGTTCTGGTCGCCGGACCACCCATTGGGCCACTCATTCATACCCGGCAGTGTGCATGCCGCAGGGGGGTGTCCCATAGGGCGGGTGCCGGATCGGGTCAGGGCTGTTGCAGAGCTGATGCAAAGCCACGGCGGCCTTCCACCGCATACCTGAAGGGGCCGTGACCATTCCGGCGGGGCCGAATGGAAGCATCCATTCCGGATAGTTTCCGGCGGGGCCGGGAGACCTGTGTCACGTACGGAGCGGGCGGTGGCCCCGCGGTCGCCGCTTAGGCTGGCTGCATGACCGAACTCGTCACCAACGACCCCGACAGTGCGCTCGTGGGCAAGCCCACCTCCGTGTCCCGCATCACGCTCAGCCACATCATGACGGCCGGCGACACGAACCTTCTGGGGACCGTCCACGGTGGCGTGATCATGAAACTGGTCGACGACGCGGCGGGCGCGGTGGCCGGGCGGCACTCCGGCGGGCCGGCCGTGACCGCCTCCATGGACGAGATGGCCTTCCTGGAGCCGATCCGGATCGGCGACCTCGTCCATGTGCGCGCCCAGGTCAACTGGACCGGCCGCTCCTCGATGGAGGTCGGCGTACGGGTCCTGGCCGAGCGCTGGAACGAGTCCAGCCCGGCCCAGCAGGTCGGCTCCGCCTACCTCGTCTTCGCCGCCGTCGACGAGCACGGCAAGCCGCGCCAGGTGCCGCCGGTGCTCCCCGAGACCGAGCGGGACAAGCGCCGCTATCAGGAGGCGCAGATCCGCCGCACGCACCGCCTCGCCCGGCGCCGCGCGATCAAGGAGCTGCGCGAACGGCGCGCCGCGGAAGGCCTCGACGACGCATAGCGGCCGCGGCCAGCTGCCCGAGCAGGGTCAGCCCCGCGCCGACGACGGTGCCGGCCGCCGCGCACAGCACATCGTCGATATCGGCGATCCGCCCGGCCCGCATCAGCAGCTGCGCCGTCTCGATGACCAGGCACAGGCCCACCCCCAGCAGGAACGCCGCGGCCAGCGGGGTGCGCGGCGCCGCGAACCGCAGCAGCAGCGGTACCGGCACGAACAGCGCGGCATTGGCCACCTGCCGCCGCACCAGCATGTCCAGCTCGCCGGGTTCGAGCTGGGCGCCCAGCTCGAACAGGCCCTCACCGGGCCGCCACCACACCGTCGCGTCCCCGGAGCCGATCGGCTGGGCCGGTGCCAGCGTCGCCACCAGGACCAGCAGCAGCCAGACCGCCAGCAGCACCCGGGCGGTGGTGCGCGGTCGGCCGTCGGCCGGGACGGCGGCGGTCCACAGGGCGAAGGCGGCCGCCAGGGCCAGGGCCACGATGAGGAAGAGCGTCACCGTGGTGGGGGTGATGCCCAGCACAACCTGCCACACGATGCGCACCTTTCAGAACAGTCCGGGCATACCGGACGTCAACTGCAGCTCCACTTTGTGACGTAGACCGTCTCCCCGCGCTCCATGACGCCCCGGATGCATTCGTCCGACAGCATCTCCACCCGGCCGCTGAGCGTGACGGCACCGCCCCGCGTCCGCCCGGTGCCGAACCAGCCGGGGAACGCGGTGATACGGGCGTTCTTGCGCTGATAGCCGAGCCGTACGGTGATCTCGCCCAGGCCGGTCGCGGCTCCGTGCCGGCGGTAGACCGCGGTGTACACGCCGTCGGCCCCCACCGGTCCGCGCAGACACAGCTGGCCGCGCACCAGATCCCCGCAGCCGGTCGGGGCGGCGGGCGCCGGCGGCGCAGCCGCGGCGGTGGCCACGACCAGGCACATCGCCGCGACGGCCACCGACACCCGGCGCGCGGAACGGCGCCCGTCCGGACGGCGCGCGGGCGGCGTGGGCGCGGTGCGACGGGGCGCGGGGACACTCATGCCGAATCCTCGCTTCGCTCGTCATCGCCTTCGCGAAGCACGCACCTCTGGATGATGAGCTCACTGCGTTCGCTCATGTCGAATCCTCGCTTCGCTCGTCATCGCCTTCGCGAAGCACGCACCCCTCGACGATGAGCTCACTTCGTTCGCTCATGGGCACACGGCCTGATCGCCGGTGATCGCCGAGATCCCGCCCGGCCGCTGCCCCGGCTCCTCGGCCCGCACCCGCCGCACCGCATGGTGCTGCCGGCCGACCGTCACCCGCATCACCGGCCCCTGCCCGGCCACCGGGCGCAGCTGTGCGCCCGGCAGCGCGGCGGCCAGCGAACGGGCCGAGCGGTCCCAGCGCGGGTCGTAGGCGAGGACCGTACGGGCCGCCGCGCCGGGGGAGCGGCCGGGGGCGCCGGTGACGGCGAACCCGGTGGCCCGCAGCGCGCCGGCCACCGACGCCCCCAGCCCCGCCCGGCCGCTGCCGTTGTCGACCCGCACCTTCACCTGGTCCGGCGGTACCTCCACGCCCGTGGCGCGCGGCTCCTTGTGGTCCCGGTGCACCGCGATCGGCCGGTCCTCGCGGATCGCCTGGAACAGCTTCGGCGCCCGCACCGGATCCCACCGCACCGTCGACCCGACCCCCCGCACCGGCTGCGCCAGATCCGCCAGCGGTACGGAGGTGAACTCCGAGGACGACGGGGTGAAGCCGCGCATCGCCTGGCCGAGGTCGACCAGGTCGTTGGCCCCGAAGCCCGAGTCGGCGCGCACGGACTTGAGCATCGTGTCGGCGACGTCCTTGAAGCGGATCGGGTTCATCAGCACTCCGGAGGAGGTGATCTTGTGGATGAGGGCGGCCAGGAAGCGCTGCTGGCGCTGCATCCGGCCGAGGTCGGCGGAGCCGTCGACATGCCGCGAGCGCACGTACTGCAGCGCCCGGCCGCCGTTGAGCTGCGACTTGCCGACCGGCAGATCCAGCCCTGTATAGCTGTCGCGCAGCGGACGCGCGGTGCAGATCTCCACCCCGCCCACCGCGTCCACGCCGTGCATGAAGCTGGTGAAGTCGACCTCCAGGTAGTGGTCGATGTGCACCCCCGTCATGTGCTCGACGGTCCGCACCGTCAGGTTGGGGCCGCCCTCCGCGTACGCCGCGTTCAGCTTGATGGCGTGCCGGGCGCGCTGTCGGCCGGTGTCGGCGTCCCGGTGGGCGGGCACCTCGGCGTAGGAGTCGCGCGGCAGGCTGATGACGCTGGCGCGGTCGCGGTCGGCGGAGAGGTGCACCAGCATCAGCGTGTCGGTGCAGTGGCAGGGCGCACCGCCCAGCCGGTACTTCCGCTTCTCCCGTGCGGTGAGCCGGTCGCGTCCGTCGGTGCCCACGACCAGGAAGTTCAGCCCGTCGCCGCCGCCCGGCCGGTTGCTCATCCCGGTGAAGGCGTCCACCCGCCCGATGCCGCGTTCCACGCCGGTCACCATCGCGTGCCCGACGCCGCTCGCGGCCAGCAGCAGCACGGACGCGACGGCACTGCTCCGCAGCCCCCACCGCGGGCCCGACGGGCGCCGGGACGCGGCCGCCCGGGCGGACCGGCGTCGCCCTGCCGGGCGGGGGGAGCGGAACGGCGCGGTCACGGGGGACACCTCCGCGGCTGGCCGGGCGTGATCGGCGCCCGTCGGGGGAGCGGTCGGGGTAGTGGCGAACAGGGATGAATCGGGAGAGAACACCGTAGGTCAATATGATCTGCTGCAAAGCGCCACACGCCGGTCATCGGCCGCCCGGCCACCCGACCGCGTCCGACCCCGTCGCCCATTCGCGGTAACGTGAGGCGCGATACCGCAGTCTCCCGGCGGGCGCCGCCGTCCCTGGCGGCTCCGTCACGGGCCGTACCCCCGAGGAACCATGCCGCAGCAGCAGCCCCCGGCCGTCTCCGTGATCATGCCGGTGCTCAATGAGGAACGTCACCTGCGCAATTCGGTCCGGCACATCCTGGAGCAGGAGTACGCCGGCGAGATGGAGGTGGTGATCGCCCTCGGCCCGTCCACGGACCGCACCGACGAGATCGCCGCCCAGCTGGTGGCCGAGGACGCCCGGGTGCACACCGTGCCGAACCCGACGGGCCGCACCCCCGCCGCGCTCAACGCCGCCATCAAGGCCTCCCGGCACCCCATCGTCGTACGCGTCGACGGCCACGGCATGCTCTCGCCCAACTACATCGCCACCGCCGTGCGCCTCCTGGAGGAGACCGGCGCGGCGAACGTCGGCGGCATCATGCACGCCGAGGGCGAGAACGCCTGGGAGGACGCGGTCGCCGCCGCGATGACCTCCAAGATCGGCGTCGGCAACGCCGCCTTCCACACCGGCGGCCAGGCGGGCCCCGCCGAGACGGTCTACCTCGGGGTCTTCCGTCGTGAGGCCCTGGAGCAGCAGGGCGGCTACAACGAGGAGTTCATCCGCGCCCAGGACTGGGAGCTGAACTTCCGCATCCGCGAGGCCGGCGGCCAGATCTGGTTCTCGCCGGAGCTGAAGGTCCAGTACCGCCCCCGGCCGAGCATCAAGGCGCTGGCCAAGCAGTACAAGGACTACGGCAAGTGGCGCCATGTCGTCGCCCGCTACCACGCCGGCTCGATCAACCTGCGCTACCTGGCACCGCCGACCGCGGTCGGCGCGATCGCCGCGGGCGTCGTCGTCGGCGCGACCCTCACGCCGTGGGGCTTCGCCCTCCCGGCCGGCTACCTGGCGGCCATCACCGCCGGCTCCCTCCCCGCCGGCAAGGGCCTGTCGCTCAAGGCCCGCGCCCAGATCCCGGTCGCGCTGGCCACCATGCACATGTCCTGGGGCGTCGGCTTCCTCACCAGCCCCCGCTCCCTGGCCAGGCGGGTCATCGCCAGCCGCCGCCCGGCGGTCGTGCGGCCGGCGGCCGGGGCGGAGTAGACGGGGTTCGCCGGGGCGCCCCACGCGCGGGCGCCCCGCGTCCTGTGTTCCTTTCAGCGGTCGGCGGGGACACCCCCTAGGACGACCGCTTCGCCGCCCGCCAGTCCGGCGCGAGCACCGACCAGATCTCCTCGTCGTGCCGCTCGCCGCGGTGCAGATGGCTCTGGCGCAGCACGCCGTCCCGCGTCATCCCCAGCCGCCGGGCGACGGCGATGCTGGGCTCGTTGCCCGCCGAGACCCACCACTCCACGCGGTGGATGCCCCGCTCCTCGACGGCCCAGTCGATGAGCACGCGCGCGGCGCGGGTCACCAGCCCCTTGCCCACAGCCGACGGCTCCAGCCAGCAGCCCGCCTCGGCGGTGCCCTGCGCGACGTCCATGGTCCGCAGGATCACCGCGCCGACCAGCTCGCCGCCCGTCCAGATGCCGTGGATCCGCCCGGTGTCGGCCGCGGCCTTCTCCGCGTACGTCCGCAGGTACGCCCGGCTCGACTCCAGGTCCGTGACGACGTCGGGCAGCGCGTTGTGCCGCCCGATGAACTCCCGCCCCCGGTCCATGTGGGCCAGGAACTCCGCCGCCTGCCACGGTTCGAGCGGACGCAGCTGCGCACCGTCGTCACCCAGGGATATCGCGTACATCGTCACCTTCCGGAGAGCGGGCCCACACCCTGCACCTGAACCCTAGAAGGTGTACTGCGGATTCACCGTCATGCAGCCCTTCTTCTCGCCGTTGAGGGCGTCCGCGCTGGCCGGGGCCTTGTCGGTGGGCTTGTCCCCGGGCTTCTTCGGGTACGTCACGCCGGCGCGCCAGTCGTTGCCGACCACCAGCCGCATCCCGGTGGCCGAACTCGACTCCCGCACCGCGCTCTTGGGCAGGCCGAGCGCCTTGGCCACGGCCAGCGCGTCACCCCGTCGGGACGCTTCGCGGTAGGTGATCGTGGTGTCGGCCTGGCTGGTGAGAACGGAGTTGGTGGAGGTGGCGGTGTAGCCGAGGCCCGCCAGCCGCTGCTGGATGTCGGACGCGCGGCCGGAGGCCGGGCCGGTCACCGTGCTGCCGGTGCCGTTCTGCACCACGACGTTCAACTGGTCCTTGGGAGTCGACGGCTTGGGGTCCGGCGTCGCCTTCTTCTTCTGGTCCTTGCCGTCCAGCGCGGTGTCGTTGCGCAGCATCGCGAAGGTCGTCTCCGCGTCGCCCGGCTTGGGCACGACGTACTCCTCGCCGGGGCCGTACTGCCAGGGCATGGTCACCATCGTGATGCGCTTGGTCGGCACCCGGCTCAGGTCGCCGCCCAGGTCGTAGAGCTTCTTGACGGTGTCGAGGCCGTCGTCGACGGTCAGCGCGTTGGTCGCCGCCTCCGCCAGATCGCGCAGCTCCCCGGGGTTGGTGAGCTTGGCGTCCTGCTTCAGCTGACGGACCATCGAGTTCATGTACATGTGCTGGGCCTTGGCCCGGCCGATGTCGGTGTTGTCCTCGAAGCCGTAACGGGTGCGCAGCCACTGCAGGGCCTGGACGCCCTTGACGGGGTGGGTGCCCTTGGTGAGCCGCAGCCCGCTGCCGTGCCCCTTGCTGTCGTGCGAGTAGACGTTGCGGTCCACGCAGACCGGGACGCCGCCGATGGCGTCCGCCATGGACACCACGCCGGAGAAGTCGACCATCATGAAGTGGTCGATGTAGATGCCGGTCAGCTCCTGCCAGGTGTCCAGCGTGCAGCCGGGACCGCCGTGCTGGAGCGACTCGTTGATGGCGCCGGTGGTCTGCGGATAGACCTCGTGGGTCTTGGGGTCGGTGCACTTGGGGATCGTCACCCGGGTGTCCCGGGGGATGGAGATCACCGACATGTTGCTGCGGTCGGCGGAGACGTGCAGCAGCATCTGCACGTCGGCCAGCGGCTTGCGGTCCGCGTCCTGCCGGGCGCCGCCCAGCTCGATGTTCTTCTTGCTGTTCCGGCCGTCCGAGCCCAGCAGCAGGATGTTCAGCGGGCTCTGCCCGAAGGCGTTGGGGTCCGGCTTCTTCAGACCGTTGCCCAGGGACCGGGGGGCCTTGCGGAGGTTGCCGTTGAGGTGCTCGTAGTACCAGTAGCCGGCGCCCGCCGCGCCCACTATCAGCACGGCGAGGCTCAGCGCGGTCCAGCGCAGCGCCTTGCGGCCCTTGCCGCGGCGCGGCCGGCCCCCCTTGCGGTGGCCACCGCCCTCGGCCGGCGCCTCCCCGTCGCCGGCGGGCACGCCGCTGCCCTCGGGCGGGGTCCAGCCGGGGGCGTCCGGCGGCAGCCCCTTGTTCTCGTAGAGGCTGTCGTCCCAGCCCAGTTCCTGCGCGTCCGGCTCGCGCCGCCTCCGCCGTGATCTGTCGCCACGCACACTGCTCTGCCGCATTGGGCCCTCTCCCCGTTTGTCAGTTCGGTGGTGCGCTCGGCGCCGTCATCGGCGGCCGGATTCCGCTCCGGTCACTTCGCGCAGACGTTCTTGTCATCCGCATTGACGTTCTGCACCCCGTCAGGGGTTTCCGTCGGTGCCTCGATCGGCGTGCCCGGTGCCTTGAAGTCCTTGCCCAGGACGAGCTTCATCGGCACCCGGTCGCCGGCGTCCTGCGAGGACTTCTTCAGCGCGCTCTTGGGCAGGCCCATCCAGTCGGCCAGGGTCGCGGCCTGGTCGGCCTGGTTGGGGGCGTACTCCAGGCGGGTGGCGGCCAGCTTGGCGGGGGCGTTGCCGGCGTTGGTGGAGAGCTTGGCGGCCTTGGTGTTCTGCAGCCAGTCCACGGTCTCCTGCGCCGAGCCGATCGGCCCGCCGCCGTTGGTCACATCGACCCGTACGAGCTCCGGCGGGGCCTTCTTGACCGGACCCTTCTTGCCCTTCTTGTGCTTGGCCAGGGTGTGGTCGGCCCGCACCATCGCGAACAGCGGGTCGGCCTTGGCCTGGTCCAGGATGACGGTGGCCGGGTCGTTGGGGTTGTCCAGCACCGGGACCGTGGCGAAGGTGACCTTGTCGATGTCGACCTTCTTGAGGTCGGTGCCGAAGTCCAGCAGCTTGTTCGCGGTGCCGATACCGGTGTCGACGGTGAGCGCCTTGGTCGCCGCCTGGCTGACGTCGTAGAGCTTGCCGGGGCTGGAGAACGCGTCGGACTTCAGCTTGCGGATCAGCGAGCTGAGGAACTGCTGCTGCATCTTGATCCGGTCCAGGTCGCTGCCGTACCCGATGGCGTGCCGGGTGCGGACGAACGCCAGGGCCTGCTCGCCCTTGACGACGTGTCGGCCCGCCTTCAGGCGCAGATGCGACTTGGGGTCGTCGATGTCCTTGGCGGCGCAGACCTCCACGCCGTCCACCGCGTCGGTCAGCTCCTTGACCGCGTTGAAGTCGGCCATCATGAAGTGGTTGATCTTCAGTCCGGTCAGCTTCTCGACGGTGCGCCAGGTGCAGCCGGGGTCCCGGCCCTCCTGGCCCAGGCTGGTGTTGAAGCGCACCCCGTGCTCACCGGGGATCTCCTTCTTCGGACCGTCCTCGGGCCGCGTCGTGCAGTTCGGGATGTCGGTGATCAGGTCGCGCGGGATGCTCAGCGCGGTGGCGTTGGACCGGTCCTTGGAGATGTGCATCAGGATCGTGGTGTCCGCGTGCCCGACGCTGCCGGCGTCGCCGTAGCCGGAGTTGCCCTTGCCGGAGCGGGCGTCCGTCCCGATGATCAGCACGTTCACCGGCCCGTCGGACACCGCGTCGTTCTCCACGCCGACGTCGACCTTGGAGATGTTGCCGTTCAGCTGCTGGTAGAGGTAGAACGCGCCACCGCAGGCGGCGACCAGCACGAAGCCCAGCACGCCGGACGTCCAGTACAGCGCCTTCTTCTTGCCCGACGCCTTCGGCTTGCGCTTGCGCCGGCCGGCCGGGCCCGCCGCGGCCGGCGACGCCGTCGCCGAACGTCCGGCCGCCCGGCGCGCCGCCGCCCTGCCGCCGGCGGGGCGCTCGCCCGCGCCGTCCTCGGGGCGCTGGCCGCGGCGGCCGCGCTGGGTCGGCAGCGGGCGGGTGTCGGTGTCACCGACCTCCCCGCCCTGCGCTCGCGCGGCGCGTCTGGAGCCGGGCGCCTTGCGGTCGGAAGGCCGAGCGGGGGCTTGACCGGCGGGGTCAAGCCGCAACTCGTAATTGCCGGTGTTCGGATCGAACACCCACTGATCGGCGGGGTCGACATTGTCGTCGCCCGCCCGCCCACGGCCTTGCGCGTCCACGGTGCCTTGAGTCCTCCGTCGGTGCCACGCGGCGCCATCCCCTCAAGGCGCTCGGTAGGTCGATCGTGCAGTGCATGTCAATGGTGCATGGTCGTCGGTCAGCCAAACGTGCGGACCGGATCGCTCACACTATCCGCCCAGTTCAGCGCCCCGCGACGCGCGTGACAAATTCCACTGACCTACAACTGGGCAATCCGCCCAATCCATTCGAGTCCCCGGGTGTACTTTGCGGCATCTTTATTCGCAGATCCCGTGTTCCGCGGTCGTCCCGGGAAAGGTCGGCCCCGAACTCGCCGACGGTGCGGGGGAGCCCGCCGGCTTGTCGTCCGGTGATCCGCTTCCGGCGCGAAGGGGCTCCTGGCCGGCGTCCTGCGTGGGCTCCACCGTGACCGGAAGATCGCTGCGCAGCTGCCCGAAGAGCCGGTCGGCATCCGGTTGCACCAGCTCATCGCGGTTGGGGTCATAGCGGTACTCCTGACGTGGCACGGTCAGGAACTGGACCCGCTCGGTGGGAATGCCGCGGGTGCTGCGCACCAATTCGTACAGACCCCGCAGGGAGGCCAGCCCGGGATCCGTGGTCAGAGAACTCGTCGCGGCGTCCAGCACCGGATACAGCCGGGTCGGATTGAGCAGGACACCATTGCTCTGCACTTTCTTCACGAGAGCACCAAGAAAACGCTGTTGTCTCTCCATGCGCTGGGTGTCACTGCCGTTGCCCAGACTCTTTCGCGCGCGTACGTAGCCCAGTGCGGCCTCGCCGTGCAGCGTCTGCCGGCCCGCGGGCAGCCGCAGGTGCGCCTCGTCGTCGCGCACGGCCTGCGGCAGGCAGACCTCCACACCGTCCACCGCGTCCACCATCCTCTTGAAGCCGACGAAGTCAATGATCATGTAGTGGTCGATGCGGATCCGGGTCGCCTTCTCGGCCGTACGGATCGCGCAGGCCGCGCCGCCGAAGGCGAACGCCCAGTTGAACTGGGCGGTCTGCGGTGCGGACTCCCTGCCGTCGGCACGTTTGCAGTGCGGCACCGTCACCATCAGATCCCGCGGGATGCTGACCGCGGTGGCGCTCTTCCGGTTCGCCGCCAGGTGCAGCAGGATCGTGGTGTCCGAGCGCTGGCCGCGGCTGCGGCCGTATTTGCCGTTGCCGCCCTTGCGGCTGTCCGAGCCGATCAGCAGCAGGTTCTGCGCGTTCGGCGGGCCCGCGGGAGGCCGCTCGGACTCCCACTTGCGCAGCTCCCGCTCGGTGGCGCTGTCGGTGTGGATATTGCTGCTGAGCTTGGCGTACAGCGCCCACCCGGCGCCGGCCCCGGCCAGTACGACACCGGCCGCCCCCGCCGCGGCCCAGCGCCGCCAGTGCCTGCGGCGGGGCGGCCCCGGCCGGTCCGGCTCCGGCCCCCCGGCCGGGTGCTCGGCCCAGCCGTCGAACCTGGGGGGCTCGGGGGTGTCGGTCACCTGGGGTCCATCCCTCGCGGAGTCGGCATCGCGCCCGCCCGCGGGGCCCGGGCGGAACAGCAGACGGACAAACCCCGCATGGTGGTACGTAACTTAAGATCATGGACCGAAACGGTCGTACCGTCCCGCAAGGTGCGGGCTCCCTCCCCCGTCCGGAGGACGCGGGAGGGGACGCGAGGCAGGAGGAGGGAGACCTCAGGCCGCCGGCGGCGGCGCCCGGAACGTGATCTTCTCGCTGGCCTCGCGGGTCGCCGCGGCCTCGGCGCCCAGCCGGTCGAGGTGACGGCACAGCACCACCGAGCCGCCGGTCGCCAGCGGCGCGTACAGCCCGTACGACAGGCCCTGCCAGGTGTCGTACCCCAGCCCCGACAGCACCCGGGGCGCGTCCGGCAGCCCGGCCGCGCCCGCGTCGGCCAGCGCGCGGGCCCCGATCCCGCCGCCGGTCAGCTCCTCGCCGTCGACGGACAGGGCCACCGCGCCCGGGTCCACCGGCGCGAACGGCGCGAAGCGGTCGCCCTGGCCGGGCACCTCCACCGCGTAGTCGGCGAAGCCCCCGGGAGGCTCGGGGAAGCGGCCGCCCAGCGGGCGCAGCGCCAGTGCCACCCGCTCCCCGGAGCACGCCCGCGCGGCATCGAGCCGGTCGGGCCCGGCGACGACGAGGTCCGCGGCGGCCGGGTCGCCGCCCACGTCCGCGACCACGCCCACCGACGAACAGGCCAGCAGCCATACGGCGGTCTGCCAGTGCGCGGGCAGCAGCAGCGCGAGCCGGTCGCCGGGCTCGGCGGCCAGATCGCCCTGCAGGTAGTTGGCGGTCTTGGCCACCCAATTGGCGAAGGTCGCGACGGACAGTTCCACGCGCTCGCCGGTGGCGTCGTCGTAGAAGGTCACCAGCGGGCGGGCCGGGTCCGCGGCGAGCGCGGAACCCAGCAGGTCGGCGGGGGTGCGATCGGTGGCGTTCATCGCGGCCAGCGTACGCGCGGCACCCGGCCGGCGACGGGCCGGGCACGGCGGGCGCGGACCACCGGATCGGCCGATGCGCCGTCAGACCCCGTTGGCGCGTTTTGTCCGGCCGTGTTCACGATGGTGCCCATGCGCCCCTTCCTCGCGAGCTGCCTCGGCGCGGCGTGCACCGCCGCCATCGCCCTGCCCTTCGCGCCGGACGCCGGAGCCGCCGCCGGCCGCCCGCCGTCCCCGGCCGCGGTGCGCTCCGGCGACCTGCCGGGCAGTACCCAGTCCCTCCCGGTGGCGGCACTGGACGCGGTGGCCCCGCAGAGCACCGACCGCGACACCGCCACCGCGCCCCGGACCCTCGGTCTGCCGGCCCGCACCGTACGGCCGTTCTCCCTCCTCGGGGTCGTCTGGGACGACGCCGCCGCCGAGTTGCACGGCCGGGTCCAGGTCCGTACCCGCGCCACCGGCAGTGGCGCCTGGTCCGGCTGGCAGGACGTCCAGACCCACAACGACGACGTCCCCGACTCCGGCGCCGCCGAACGCCGGGACAGCGGCGTACGGGGCAGCACCGCGCCCCTGTGGGTCGGCGACTCCGACGGCGTCGACCTGCGCATCACCCCCGAGAGCGGCGACCGCGTACCGTTCACCGCCCCGGCCGGACTCCGGCTGGAACTCGTCGACCCCGGCACCCGGCCGGGCACCGACCGCGGCGCGCAGGCCGGCCCCCCGACCCCGCTCACCTCCGAGGCCACCGCGGCCTCCGCCGCCAACGCCCCGCTCGCCCCCCTCGGCGCCACCGAGATCCCCGCCCTCGACCAGGCCGCCTCCCAGGCCGACGCCGCCATCGTGGGCGGCTCGCCGCCCGGTCACACCCACGTCGGACCGCGCCCGCGGATCGTCACCCGGGCCGGCTGGGGCGCCGACGAGCGGCTGCGCGAGAAGGCCTTCATCCACACCCGCACCGTGCGCGCCGCCTTCATCCACCACAGCGGATCGGGCAACAACTACACCTGCGCACAGGCCCCTTCACTGATCCGCGCCATGTACCGCTTCCACGTCAAGAGCAACCACTGGCGGGACATCGGCTACAACTTCCTGGTCGACAAGTGCGGCACGGTCTACGAGGGCCGCGCGGGCGGCGTCGCCAAGCCCGTCATGGGCGCCCACACCCTCGGCTTCAACAGCGACAGCACCGGTATCGCCATCCTCGGCGCCTTCACCGGCACCGAGCCGCCCAAGCCCGCCATCGACGCGGTCTCCAAGCTGGCGGCCTGGAAACTCGGCCTGCACAGCGTCGATCCGCGCGCCACCGTCCAGATGCTCTCCGCCGGCGGCAACCGCTACCCCAAGGGCGCCAAGGTCCAGATGCACACCATCGCCGGTCACCGGGACGGCTTCCACACCGACTGCCCCGGCGCCCGCCTCTACAACAAACTCGCCGCCACCCGCCTCGCCGCCGCGCACCTGCAGGGCCGCTGACCGGTTTTCAGCCACTCGTGGCGGCACCTGGGGGTTTGCACGGGTCTGCCGAGGCGCAGGCTGCAGTCACCACTGAACCGTTTCCGCCGTGGGCACGTCTTAGCGACCACGACGTGTGCGCCCCGCGGCCTTGCGCGTCCCACCTCGGGCGACCGGAAAGCCGTCTGCCTACACTGGTCCGCCGACCGGCCGACCCCCGCAGGAAGCAGAGAAGACCCCGTGAACGTCGCAGGTGCAGCCGCCGGGCGGCAGTCGGCGACGAGAGCCGCACCGCTGCTCCCTCCTTGCCCGCCATCGGGCAGGAGAGGCCCAGCGGGCGGAGAAGCGAACAGAGGACACAGTGACTGAAGCGATCCTCCTGGTCGGTGGCAAGGGCACCCGGCTGCGCCCGCTGACGGTGCACACGCCCAAGCCCATGGTCCCGGCGGCCGGTGTGCCGTTCCTCACCCACCAGTTGGCCCGCGCCCGGGCCGCCGGCGTCGAGCACATCGTCCTCGCCACCTCCTACCTCGCCGAGGTCTTCGAGCCGTACTTCGGCGACGGGTCATCGCTCGGCCTGCACCTGGAGTACGTCACCGAACAGGAGCCGCTGGGCACCGGCGGCGCCATCCGCAACGTCGCCGAGCGGCTGCACTCCGCCCCCGGCGACCCCGTGCTGATCTTCAACGGCGACATCCTCACCGGCCTGGACATCGCCGCCCTCGTCGACACCCACCGCACCTGCGGCGCCGACGTCTCCCTGCACCTGACCCGGGTCGAGGACCCGCGCGCCTTCGGCCTGGTGCCCACCGACGACACCGGCCGGGTCACCGCCTTCCTGGAGAAGCCGCAGACCCCCGAGGAGATCGTCACCGACCAGATCAACGCCGGCGCGTACGTCTTCAACCGGTCGGTCATCGACACCATCCCGGCCGGCCGCCCGGTCTCCGTCGAACGCGAGACCTTCCCCGGACTGCTCGCCGACGGCGCCCACCTCCAGGGCATGGTCGACTCCACCTACTGGCTCGACCTGGGCACCCCGCAGGCCTTCGTCCGCGGCTCCGCCGACCTGGTCCTGGGCCGCGCCCCGTCCCCGGCGGTGCCCGGCCGCCGCGGCGAGGCCCTGGTCCTCGAGACCGCCGAGGTCGCCGCGGACGTCAAGCTCAGCGGCGGCACCGTCGTCGGCCCGCGCACCGTCGTCGGCGCCGGCGCCCGGATCCACGGCAGCGCCGTCCTCGAAGGCGCGGTCGTCGAAGAGGGCGCCCAGATCCACGACTCGCTGATCGGCGCCGGCGCGCGGATCGGCGCCCGCACGGTCCTCGACGGCGCGGTCGTCGGCGACGGCGCGACGATCGGCGCCGACAACGAGCTGCGCGACGGCATCCGGATCTGGTGTGACGCCGACCTCCCGGCCGGCTCGGTGCGGTTCTCCTCCGACCAGTAGTCCGCCGCGGCCCCGCCACGCGACCGGCGCGTCGCCTACGCTGGCCGCATGCCCGCCCGTACCTGGGTCCCGCCCGGCCCGTTCGACCTGCACCGCACGCTGGGGGTGCTGCAGCGCGGCCCGGGCGACCCCGCGTTCGCGGTGCGCGGCGGCGAGCTGTGGCGGGCCTGCCGCACCCCCGAAGGGGCCGGCACCCTGCGCCTGGCCGCCCGTCCCGCCGCCGGCGAGGTCGAGGCCGAGGCCTGGGGCCCGGGCGCCGACTGGCTGCTGGAGCAGCTGCCCGACCTGCTGGGCGAGCGCGACGACCCCGCGCGACTGACCGCCCGCCACCGCGTCGTCCACGAGGCCCGCCGCCGCCACCCCGGCGTCCGCCTCGCCCGGACCGGCCTGGTCCTGGAGTCGCTGATCCCCTCGGTCCTGGAGCAGAAGGTCACCAGCGACGAGGCCTACCGCGCCTGGCGGCTGCTGCTGCAGCGGCACGGCGAGCCGGCCCCCGGCCCCTGGGAGCGGATGCGGGTGATGCCCGACCCGCGCGCCTGGGCGCTGATCCCCTCCTGGGAGTGGCACCGCGCCGGCGTCGACGCCAAGCGCTCCTCGGCGATCCTGCGCGCGGTACGGGCCGCGCGCAGGATGGAGGAGGCCGCGCGGATGGACCTCGCCGACGCCACCCGCCGGCTGACGGCGATACCGGGCATCGGCCCGTGGACCGCCGCCGAGACCCTGCAGCGGGCCCTGGGCGCGCCCGACGCGATCACGGTCGGCGACCTCCATCTGCCGAAGATCATCGGCTTTGCGCTCACCGGCCGCCGCGGTACCACCGACGAGCAGATGCTCGAACTCCTCGCGCCCTACGAGGGCCAGCGGCACCGCGCCGCCCGGCTGATCCTGCTCTGCGGCATCACCCCGCCGCGGCGGGCGCCGCGCTTCCCCGTCGGGGACATCGCCCGCCTGTGACCTGGGGCCTCAGCGCACGACGACGAAGTCGTCGGCGGCGCGCGGCGGCCGCTCCCTGGGCGCCTCGGCCGCGCGCCCGATGGCCACCGCGCCCATCGGCTCCCAGTTCTCGGGCAGCCCGAGGACCTCCCGTACGACCTCCCGGCAGAACATCGTCGACGACACCCAGGCGGAGCCCAGCTGCTCGCCCGCCAGCGCCACGAGGAAGTTCTGGATCCCGGCGCCGCCGGCCACCAGGAACATCTCCCGCTCCGCCGCGCCGCGCCGCGCGTCGGGGTAGCTGTGCGCGCCGTCCGCGACCACGCACGGCACCGCCAGATACGGGGCGTTGCGCAGCACATCGCCGCGCCGTACCCGTTGGGCGATGGACTCCGGCGACCTGCCGTCGGCGCGCAGATCGGCGATCCACGCGTCCCGCATCGCGTCCAGCAGCCGCCGCCGCGCCCCGGCCGACTCCAGCAGCACGAACCGCCACGGTGTGGTGTGGTGCGGCGCCGGGGCGGTGATCGCCGCCGCCACCGCCCGTCGCACCGCCCCGGGATCGACCGGCTCGTCGGTGAACGCCCGGACCGTACGCCGCAGGGTCACCGCTTCCCGTACGGCCTCCGAGGTGCCCAGCCGGAACATGTCGTGCGCGGCGTCGCGCACCATCGCGCGCGCCCCGTCACCGTCGCCCGCCCGCTCGACGACGTGCCCCAGCCCGCGCACCACCGCGACCGGCAGCCCGGTCGCCTTGCCCTTGACCAGGTCGCCCGCCGCGGCCAGCTCGTCCGCGGTGGCCACCACCGTCGCGCTGAGCGGATTGCCGTGCGCGTCCGTGCCGCCGCGCAGGTCGTCCAGCACCCGCACACCGGCCGCCCCGATGGCGACGTCGGTCAGGCCGGCGCGCCAGGGCCGGCCGAAGGTGTCGCTGATGACCACCCCGACGTCCACGCCGAGCGCGGTGCGCAGGCCCGCCCGGAGGGCGCGGGCCGAGGCGTCCGGGTCCTCGGGCAGCAGCAGCACCGTCCCGGCCCGGGTGTTGGAGGCGTCGACGCCGGCCGCCGCCATCACCAGGCCCTGCCGGTTCTGCACGATCCGCAGCGTGCCCCGGCGGGCCACCACCCGCACCGTCTCCCGGTCGATCGCCGCCTCCCGGTCGGTGGCCTCCAGCACCCGGCCCTCGGCCTTGCTGACGATCTTCGAGGTCACCAACAGCACGTCACCGTCGACGAGTTGGGGCAGGCCGTCGGCCGTCGCCGCGGCGGCGATCAGCTTGACCAGGTCGTCACCGGGCCGCACCTCGGGCATCCCCGGCAGCGCCCAGACCCGGTACCCGGGCACCTGCGCCGCGCTCATGCCGGCACCTCGCCCCGCCCCGCCCCGCAGGCGCGCGGCGCGCACCCGCCCATGGCTCGCTCGCTCACGACGCGCGGACCTCCTCGGCCAGCGCCAGTGCCTCGCGGGCCATCGCGGCCGTGGCGTCCAGGTCCGTCATCATCAGCGGTACGGCGCGGCAGCGGATACCGGCGGCCGCCACCTCGTCCACCGCGCCCGCGTCGACGGAGTCGACCAGCCAGCCGTGCAGCAGCCCCGCACCGCCCTCGCCCCGCTCCTGGCCGTCCTGCGCCGAGAGCGGCCGCGCCGCGCCGTAGTGCCGGGCCACGGCCGCCGCCGTCGACTCCACCCCCACCGCGGCCAGCACCTTGTCGGCCATGCCGCGCACGGGGGCGTCCCCGACGATCGGGGAGAGGCCGATCACCGGCGCCCCGGCCGTCGCGATCGCCTCGCGGATGCCCGGTACCGCCAGGATCGTGCCGACGCTGACGACGGGGTTGGACGGCGGGAGGAGCACCACGTCCGCCTCGGCGATCGCCTCCAGCACGCCCGGCGCCGGCTTGGCCTGGTCGGCGCCGACCGGCACCACGGCGTGCGCGGGCACCGAGGCGCGCAGCCGCACCCAGTACTCCTGGAAATGGATCGCCTTGCGCTCGCCGTCTTCGTCGACCGCCACATGGGTCTCGATCCGGTCGTCGGACATCGGCAGCAGCCGCACACCGGGCTGCCAGCGGTCGCACAGCGCCTCGGTGACGGCGCTGAGCGGATAGCCGGCGCTCAGCATCTGGGTGCGCACGATATGGGTGGCGAAGTCCCGGTCGCCGAGCCCGAACCACTCGGGGCCGACGCCGTAGGCGGCCAACTCCTCCTTCACCCGGAAGGTTTCGTCGGCGCGGCCCCAGCCCTGCTCCTCGTTGATGCCGCCGCCGAGGGTGTACATCACGGTGTCGAGGTCGGGACACACCTTGAGCCCGAACAGATGGATGTCGTCGCCGGTGTTGCCGATGACGGTGATGTCCGCGTCCGGAGCCGCTGCCTTCAGTCCCCGCAGAAAGCGGGCGCCGCCGATACCGCCGGCCAGAACCACGATTCGCATGACCCCAGGATGTCAGGGGCCCGCGACCGTGCGTCAGGGGGCCGGTACCTCGGGCGAGGCGGCCGCGGCCCGGTCGGCGGCGGCGGCCTGGCTGGGGTGCATCGGCATGTCGGTCAGGCCCGGGAAGTAGACGTGCAGGCTGACGGCCGGGGTGAGCGAGTCGTTGACGACCTCGTGCACATAGCCGGGGGCGAACACCCGCTGGGCGCCGGCCGCGAGCGTGCGGGGCCCGGTCTCGACGCGCTCGGTCAACTCGCCTTCCAGGACGGTCAGTACACCGGAGGACTCCCCGTGGTCGTGCCGGCCGCTGCCCTGGCCGGGCACCCAGCTCAGCAGCCAGACCTCGTAACCCGGGCCGGTGCGCAGCCGGTGGTACCAACGGGTGGTGGCGTCGTAGCGGACGAGCGGGGCCCACGCGGCCCGGTCGGCGGCGATCGAGCGGGCCAGCCCGGCGAAGCCGGCGACGGTGGCCGGGTGCGCGGGGACGGGCGGCAGCAGGTGGGGGATGGCGAGCGGATCGCCGGCGATCTGGACGTCGCTGTTCATCGGTGTCGGGTTCCTCGGCGGAAGTACTGGGGTGGCGCGCCCGGGCGGCGCGGAAGGGGTGCGGCACGGCGCGGGCGTTCCCTGTGGGGGGCACGGCGCGGTGGTCGCGGTGCAGAGGTGCTGCGGGGTGGTGCGAGCGGAGAAGCTGGAGCTCAGTGGCTACGACAGCTGGAACAGCGACAGCGAGCCTGCGCAGCGCAGAGCGACCCGTAGGCACGGGTCAGTCGGGGCGCGGAAGTCACTGACATGGGGACAAGGAGACCGGGTTCACGGCGCGATGTCAACCGGATGTCTGGTTTGCCGCGAATCTTTCACCACATCCGGTTGCTCCGGTCGGAGAAAGGTTTGTGCAGTCCCCGACCCGGAGACATCGCCCGGTATCCGCACCCACAAACGCCGTTGCGGCTCCGTGATCCGTCTGTGATCTCCCCCGCTTCGGCGCGCGGGGTGCAACGCGGACGCCGCCTGATCGCGTCTTGGTGAACGACGCGGACGTGCCAGGCGGTACGCCCGGGGAAGTGTCCTGGTTTTTACTGATTTGAACACTTTCTGCATCCGCTTGGTTCCGCCGAGTGAATAAGAGGCTCAATAGCAGATCTCGGCTTGACTGGCCCGGATCACCACACTTGTAATTTCACTCGTGTCGTTCAGCCGAAATCGATCACGGCTTGATCACGGGGACGTAAAGACAGACGAGGGGCGCACATGACCGAGCTGTTCCAGGAATTGCTGGTCGAGGAGGCGGACGAGGAGCTCGGCTGGCAGGAGCGCGCACTGTGCGCCCAGACCGACCCCGAGTCCTTCTTCCCGGAGAAGGGTGGGTCCACCCGCGAGGCCAAGAAGGTCTGTCTCGCCTGTGAAGTCCGGTCCGAATGCCTCGAATACGCCCTCGCCAACGACGAGCGCTTCGGTATTTGGGGCGGTCTGTCCGAACGCGAGCGGCGCCGGCTCAAGAAGGCCGCCGTCTGACGATGACCAGGCAGCCGTCCGGACCGACGGCGCGCGGCCCTGTGGACCACGCCGCCGTACCGCCCCAACTCCCCATATCCCCCTATAGCGAACACTCCGCCTCCAGCGCCCCGGCCGCCGGAGGCGGACTGCTGTGCGGGGATCCGGCCGGGGCGGCGGCACGAACCATTAGTGTGGGGCCCCGTCCGAGATGCGCCGCCGCCCTGCCGGGCGCGCGCGTCGCCTCGTAGTCCGTCGCAGTGTCTTCCGGGGGCGGGGGCCTTGAGCGACTTCGCCGCGGGCCTTCGAACTCCCGGGTCCGGAGGGCCCGTACCTCGATGTCCTTGCACAGCCAGTCGGCGGCCCAGGCCGCCGCACACGCAGCCGCCACCCCAGAGTTCCCACGGCACGTGGTCACCGCCGTGATCGTCTCCCACGACGGCGCCCGCTGGCTGCCCGACGCGCTCACCGGCCTGCTCGGCCAGGAGCGCCCGGTGCAGAACGTCATCGGGGCCGACACCGGCAGCGCGGACAACTCCGCCCAACTGCTCGCCGAGGCGATCGGCGACCAACGGGTGCTGCACCTCGCCCGCCGCTCCGGATTCGGCACCGCCGTCGACGAGGCCGTCCGCACCGCCCCCGTGCTCACCCCCGACGACCTGCCCTATCTGCGCCGCCCCAGCGGCTGGGACCCGGTCAGCCGCACCTGGCGCGACGAGGCCTACGACATGCCGGAGTTGCCGCACGGCGAACCGGTCCAGTGGCTGTGGCTGCTGCACGACGACTGCGCACCGGAGCCGGACGCCCTCGCCGAGCTGCTGCGGGTCGCCGACGCCAGCCCCTCGACCGTCATCGTCGGCCCCAAGCTGCGCAGCTGGTACGACCGCCGCCAGTTGCTCGAAGCCGGGGTCAGCATCGCCCGCAGCGGCCGCCGTTGGACCGGCCTGGACCGCCGCGAACAGGACCAGGGCCAGCACGACCAGGTACGGCCCGTGCTCTCCGTCTCCAGCGCCGGCATGCTCATCCGCCGCGACGTCTACGAGGAGTTGGGCGGCTTCGACCGCCGGCTGCCCCTGATGCGCGACGACGTCGACCTGTGCTGGCGCGCCCAGGCCGCCGGCCACCAGGTCCTCGTCGCGCCGGACGCCATCCTGCGGCACGCCGAGGCCGCCGCCCGCGAGCGCCGCCCCATCGACTGCGTCGGCCGCTCGGTGGCCAACCCGCACCGCGTCGACAAGGCCGGCGCCGTCTACACCCTGCTCACCAACACCCGCGGCGCGACCCTCCCGTACGTCCTGCTGCGGCTGGTGATCGGCACCGTCCTGAGGGTGCTGGCCTACCTCGTCGGCAAGGTCCCCGGCCAGGCGCTGGACGAACTCGCCGGACTCTTCGGCACCCTGCTGCGCCCCGGCAAGATCCTCGCCGCCCGCAAGCGCAGAGGCCGCCCCGCGGTCGACGCGAGCGACCTGCGGCCGCTCTTCCCGCCGCCCGGCGCGACCGTACGGGCCACCGTCGAACAGGTCGCCGGCAACCTCGCCGGACGCGCCGCGCCCGACGTGGCCTCGGCCGGCCGGCACGGCGCCGTCGAGTCCGGGCCCGGCGGCGACGACGCCGACTTCCTGGAGATCGAGCAGTTCGCCCGGCTCAAGCGGATCGCCCGCAAACCCGGGCCGGTGCTCTTCCTCGTCCTGCTGCTGGTCTCGCTGATCGCCTGCCGCGGGCTGCTCGGCTCCGGCGCGCTGACCGGCGGCGCGCTGCTGCCCGCGCCCGGCAGCGTGTCCGACCTGTGGTCGGCCTACCTCGACAGCTGGCACGCGGTCGGGGTCGGCGACAGCGCCTTCGCACCGCCCTACCTGGCGATCGTCGCCCTGGTCTCCAGCGTCTTCCTGGGCTCCACCGGCTTCGCCCTCACCCTGCTGCTGGTCTGCTCCGTCCCGCTGGCCGGCCTGACCGCCTACTTCGCCTCCCGCCCGCTGGTCGCCTCCCGGCTGCTGCGGGCCTGGGGCAGCATCGCGTACGCCTTCCTGCCCGCGGCCGCCGGCGCGCTGGCGGGCGGCCGCCTGGGCACCGCGGTGCTCGCCATCCTGCTGCCCCTCATCGCGCGCGCCGCGATCGCCGCCGGCGGACTGCGGCTTCCGGCAGGCACCCGGCCCAGCTGGCGCGCCACCTGGGCGTACGCCCTGCTGGTCACCTTCACCACGGCCTTCACCCCCGTCGTCTGGCCGCTGGCGGTGCTCCTGGGCGTCGGCCTGCTGGTGCTGCGCTTCCTCGACGGCAACCGCGACCAGCTGCTCGCCTACGGGCTGCGCTTCCTGGCCGTGGTGCTCGCCCCGCTCGTCGTGCTCGCCCCCTGGTCGCTGTCGCTGCTGACCAGCCCCTCCCGCTTCTTCCAGGAGGCCGGGCTCGGCTACGGCGCCGGCTCCGCCTCCGTACTCGACCTCGTCGGCCTCAGCCCCGGCGGCCCCAAGGCCGCGGGCGGAGTGCTGCTCTTCGGCATCGTGCTGGCCGCGCTCGCCGCCACGCTGCGCGACGCACGGCAGCCGGCGATCCGCGTCGCCTGGGCCGTGGCGCTGACCGGGCTGCTGTGCGCGGCGCTCGGCAACGGCTCCGGCTGGACCGGGCCCGCGATGCTCGTCTACGGCCTGGCGCTGCTGTGCGCCGCCGCGATCGGCGCGGAGGGCATCCGCACCCGCATGGCCAGCCTCGGCTTCGGCTGGAAGCAGCCGGTCGCCGTGCTGATCGCGCTGGCGTCCGTCCTCGCCCCGCTCTACGCCGCGGCCAGCTGGATGATCACCGGCGCGGCCGGCCCGCTGGAGCGCCGCAACCCCGAGCAGGTCCCGGCCTTCGTCGCCGAGGAGTCCGGCAGCTCCGACCGGGCCCGCACCCTGGTCCTCGACGGCCGCCCCGGCCACGTCGACTACACCCTGGTCCGCGGCTCCGGCGCCCGGCTCGGCGACGCCGACCTGGCCGCCCAGGCGGACGAGGACAAGCGGCTCGGCACCATCGTCGCCCACCTCGTCGCCGGATCGGGCGCCGACCAGACCAACCAGCTCGGCGGCTACGCGGTCCGCTACGTCCTGGTCAGGGACGGCGCACCGCGCGAAATGGGCCGGGTGCTGGACTCCACCCCGGGCCTGACCAGGCTCAGCCAGGACGACGGCAGCGCCCTGTGGCGGGTCGACCGCCGGGTCTCGCGGGTCTCGATCGTGTCCGGCCGCGCCGCGGACGGCACCGCCGCCGGGGAGGCCGCCGCGCCCGTCCCGGTGGCGTCCGGTCCCGTCGAGGCGCACACCAAGATCCCCGCCGGGCCCGCCGGGCGGGTGCTGCGCCTGGCCGACACCGCCGACGAGGGCTGGCAGGCCACCCTCGACGGCACCCCGCTCAAGCCCGTCACGGTCGACGGCTGGGCGCAGGGCTTCACGCTGCCCGCCGGCGGCGGACGGCTCGACCTCACCCACCACAACCCCTTCAGCCACACCCTCTGGCTGTGGGCGCAGGGCCTGCTCGCCGTCGTCCTGGTGGTCCTCGCGCTGCCCGGCCGCCGCCGGGAGATCGACGACGACCTCCCCGAGGACGCCGTCGCCGAGCAGGCCGCCGCGGCCGCCGGCGAGGGCCGCCGGGCCCGCCGCCTGCGCGCCCAGGCCGAGGCCGCGGGCGCCCCCGAGCAGGCCGCGCAGCCCACCGTCCCGGCCGCGCGGACCGGCGAGCAGACGCCGGACCCGGTGGCGGGGTTCGACCCCGCCCATGACGCCGCCCGGACCGGCGACCCGTATGCGGCGGTGCCGCAGCAGCAGTCCTACGAGGACTGGCAGCCGGTCCAGCAGGCCGCCCCGCTCCCGCCGGACGGCCCACCGGCGCAGGCCGGCGAGCAGCAGCCCTACGTGGTCGCCGACCCCTACCAGGCCGACCACTACCAGGCCGACCCCTACGGCCAGCAGTACCCGCAGCAGGGCCAGGCCGCCGCCGACCCGTACGGGGCCGGAGCGTACGCCGCCGACCCCTACCAGGCCGGCGCCTACGACCCGTACGGCTACGGCGCCCCGCAGTACGCCGACCAACCGCCGCAGCCCCAGCAGCAGCCCTACGACGACGGCACCGAGTACCCCGGGTACTCCGGCTCCTACCCCGAGCCGCGCCGTGACGGGAGCGACCCGCAGTGAAGCGCACCATGATGTCCCTGGCCGGCGTGGCCGTCGCGCTGGCCGCCGTCACCGGCGTCGCCGCCGTCGCGGCCCCCGGCGGCGGCCCCGCGGACACCGCCGGCAGCGGCACCCGGCTGCCCGTCCAGCGCTCCGCGCTGCTGTGCCCCGCCCCGACCTCCTCCGAGGTCGGCGAGACGACCTACACCGCCTTCGCCCCCAAGGGCGCCGCAGCCGGCGCGGGCACCAAGAAGGGCACCGCCCGGCTGGTGCCCGCCGCGACCGTCAAGGACGCCGGCAGCGACGACGGCGGCCGCGGCAAGGGCAAGAAGGACGGGAAGGGCGGCAAGGGCGGCGGGGCCGCCGACGGCTCCGGCAGCCGCACCGTCCCGCCCCGCGACACCAAGCCCGTCCTCCCCCTCCAGGAGGCCGGAAAGCCGGTCACCACCTCCACCGACCGCGCCGACGCCCCCGCCCTCGTGGGCGCCGCGGACGGCACCCTCGCCCCCGGCTGGACCGTCCAGCAGACCACCGCCGTCGCGGCCGGCACCGGGCGCGGCCTCCTCGGCCTGAGCTGCACCACCCCCGACACCACCTTCTGGTTCCCCGGCGTCAGTACCGACGCCGACCGCCAGGACTACGTCCACCTCACCAACCCCGACGCCACCCCGGCCGTCGTCGACCTCGAACTGCACGGCAAGGACGGCTCGTTGACCGGCTCCGCCGGCGAGGACATCTCCGTCCCCCCGCACGCCACGGTCCCGGTACTGCTCTCCACCCTGACCACCACCCCCACCACCAACGCCTCCCTGCACGTCGTCGCCCGCGAGGGCCGGGTCGGGGCCGCGGTCCAGGCCAGCGACGGCAAGCTGGGCAGCGACTGGCTGCCGGCGGCCGCCGACCCGTCGCCGAGCGCGGTGCTGCCCGGCATCCCCAAGGACGCCACCTCCGTCCGGCTGGTCGCCGTCGCACCCGGCGAGTCCGACGCCGACCTCAAGGTGCAACTGGCCACCCCGACCGGGCTGATCACCCCGGCCGGTCTGGAGACCCTGCACGTCAAGAGCGGGATGACCACGGCGGTGGACCTCAAGGACGTCACCAAGGGCGAGGCCGGCTCGCTGGTGCTCACGCCCGCCGACGGCGGTTCCAAGGCCCCCGTCGCGGCCGCCCTGCGGGTGACCCGCGGCAAGGGCGCCGCACAGGAGATGGCGTTCATCCCCGCGACCCGCCCGGTCGACAAGCGCGCCACCGTCGCCGACAACCGCGACAAGGGCAGCACCCTGTCGCTGGTTGCCCCCGAGAAGGGCAAGGACGCCAAGGTGAAGGTCACCGCGTCCGCCGGCAGCGGCGGCGGCACCCCGGTCACCAAGACGTACACGGTCAAGGGCGGCACCGCCCTGGACGTCGCCCCGCCCCGCCCGCAGGGCCTCAAGGGCGGCTATGCGCTGACCGTGGAGCCCGAAGCGGGCAGCGGCCCGGTCTACGCGGCCCGGATGCTGGCCCGGCCCCAGGGCCAGGTGCCCGCCTTCACCGTCCAGCCGATGCCCGACGACCGCGGCTCGGTCCTCGTCCCGACCGCGGGCCAGGACCTGTCGGTGCTCACCGACTGACCGGTCTCACCCCGGCCCATGCCAGGGGCCTGCCCCGCCGATCCGGGACAGGTCCCCTGGCCTGAGCCTGGGCGCACCATTCCACGACGTACGGTCCATTCCGCGACGTACGGTCTACTCCTGGCCATAGCGCGGGTCCACCGACTCCGGAGCCAGCCCGAGCAGCTCGGCGACCTGCTCGACCACCACCTCGTGGACCAGCAGTGCGCGCTCGTCGCGGCTCTTCGTACGGATCTCCACCGGTCTGCGGTAGATCACGATCCGGTCGCGATGTCCGCCCGCCGCGGGCAGTACCCGCCCCAGCGGCACGGTCTCCTCGCCGTCGACCGCGTCCGGCCCGTCGTCGGGGCCGAAACCGGGCACCTCCAAGATCATGAAGTCGACCTGGGAGAGCTGCGGCCAGCGCCGCTCCAGACGGTCCCGGGAGTCGTACACGAGATCCACGAAGGCGTCGGCGCGGGTCACCGACAGCGGCACCTGCGGTGGCGCGATGGGGCCGCGCATGCCACGGCCGTGGCGGTCGCGGCGGCGGAGCCGCGGCTCCGACGGTCGGGGAGGTACGGGGCTGTCCATCAGCATCGAGCGTAGCCGTCACCGGCCGCACGGCACGGCAGAGCGCGGCGATCCGCGGCAAGAAGCTGCCGTCGTCCACTGACCGGACCGATGCGTGTCGCTTTCGTTTGCGGCCCCGCATCAGATCGCGGAACTCGCCCGGAATGGCCGGAAATGCATGGAGTGGTGACGGGTTTCATCGCCGCCTGCCGCCCACCGCGGCCCGCCCGACCCAGGACAGGTCGAGCGGGTGCAGGTCAGACGCATCGGACGAAGCGGGACGACACGGTTGGGTGAGCCGGGGGAGAGTCGTCGCGGCCCGCTCAAGAGTGCGGTACCGTCCAACGTCGTGAGCCCTGTACGTCGCTGTTCGCGCACTGCGTGCGGCCGCCCCGCCGTCGCAACGCTGACGTACGTCTATGCGGACTCGACCGCCGTGCTCGGACCGCTCGCCACCTACGCCGAACCGCACTGCTATGACCTGTGCGCCGAGCACTCCGAGCGGCTGACCGCGCCCCGTGGCTGGGAGGTCGTCCGCCTCGCCATCGACTCCGGCCCGGCCCGCCCCAGCGGCGACGACCTCGAAGCCCTGGCCAACGCCGTCCGCGAGGCGGCCCGCCCCCAGGAACGCGCCGCCGGCGACGGCTCACCACCCCCCGGCGACCGCGACGGCCGCCCCATGGAGGTCGCCCGCCGCGGCCATCTGCGAGTCCTGCGCTCGCCGGACTCCTAGGGCCGGACTCCTAGGGTCTGTCCGGCCGCATCCGATCGTCCCGCGCGACGCAAGGGGATCCCCGGGCCCCCGCAACGGCCCGCCCGGTAGGTTGGAGCCACCCCAAAGACTCCACAGGAGGGCTGGCTGTGACTGATCTGTCGCAGATCGTGAAGGCGTACGACGTGCGCGGTGTGGTCCCCGACCAGTGGGACGAATCGCTCGCGGAGCTGTTCGGCGCGGCCTTCGTCGAGGTCACCGGCGCGGACGCGATCGTGACCGGGCACGACATGCGGCCCTCCTCGCCCGGCCTGTCGGGCGCCTTCGCCCGCGGCGCGGCGGCCCGCGGCGCCGACGTCACCGAGATCGGCCTGTGCTCGACCGACGAGCTGTACTTCGCCAGCGGCTCCCTGGGGCTGCCCGGCGCGATGTTCACCGCCTCGCACAACCCGGCCCAGTACAACGGCATCAAGATGTGCCGGGCCGGCGCGACCCCCGTCGGCCAGGACTCCGGCCTCGCCGAGATCCGCGCGCTGGTCGAACGCTGGTCCACCGAAGGCGCCCCCGAGCCGGCCGCCACCACCGGCTCCGTCACCCGCCGCGACGTCCTCGACGACTACGCGGCCCATCTGCGCACGCTCGTCGACCTGTCCGGCATCCGCCCGCTGAAGGTCGTGGTGGACGCGGGCAACGGCATGGGCGGCCACACCGTCCCCACCGTCTTCGCGGGACTGCCCCTCGAACTCGACGCCATGTACTTCGAGTTGGACGGCTCCTTCCCGAACCACGAAGCCAACCCGCTGGACCCCAAGAACATCGTCGACCTCCAGGCGCGGGTCCGCGAGGTCGGCGCCGACCTCGGCCTGGCCTTCGACGGCGACGCGGACCGCTGCTTCGTCATCGACGAGAACGGCGACCCCGTCTCCCCGTCCGCGATCACCGCCCTGGTCGCCGCCCGCGAACTGGCCAAGCACCCGGGCGGGACGATCATCCACAACTGCATCACCTCCTGGTCCGTACCGGAGGTCGTCAAGGAGAACGGCGGCACACCGGTCCGCACCCGCGTCGGGCACTCCTTCATCAAGGAGGAGATGGCCAAGACCGGCGCGATCTTCGGTGGCGAGCACTCCGCGCACTACTACTTCCGCGACTTCTGGAACGCCGACACCGGCATGCTCGCCGCCCTGCACGTCCTGGCGGCCCTCGGCGGCCAGGACGGCGGGCTCTCGCAGCTGGTCGCCCAGTACGACCGCTACGCGGCCTCCGGCGAGATCAACAGCACCGTCGACGACCAGGCCGGCCGCCTCGCCGCGATCCGGGCCGCCTACGAGGGCCGCCCCGGCGTCACCCTCGACGAACTGGACGGCCTGACCGTCACCGCCGACGACTGGTGGTTCAACGTACGCCCCTCGAACACCGAACCGCTGCTCCGCCTGAACGTCGAGGCCCGCGACACCGCGACCGCCGAACGGGTCCGCGACGAGGCATTGGCGATCATCCGCGGCTGAGCCCGCGGAGCCCGGAGGCCCGGCCGGCTCCGGTGGTGTGGCGGGCGGCGCACGCCCCCGCCCCCACCACCGCCGATCCCCTCCGGGCAGGCCGGCCCATGCCGTCCGGCGGTACGCTGGCCACGCCGCACCCACCCCGAAGGAGCACCCTCCATGCCGGTCGAAGCCAGCTTGATCGAGATCCTCGCCTGCCCGGCGTGCCACGCCCCGCTTCAGGACCGGACCGAGGCGGACCCCGCGGAGCTGATCTGCACCTCCGGGGACTGCGGCCTCGCCTACCCCGTCCGGGACGGCATCCCCGTACTCCTCGTCGACGAAGCACGCCGCCCCGCCTGACCCGGGCCCGCCGGGTCCGCGGGCCCGGCACCGCCCGGCACCACCCGCACCGGCGATCGGAGGCCGCGCCCACCATGCTCGACGAGTCACTCCTCGACACCCCCGACGCACTGGCCGGCGCCGACCGGTTCGGTCTGCTGCGCGGCGTCGCCGAATCCGGCGCCCGGGTCCGCACCGCCGCCCGCAGCGCCGCCGAATCCGGCATCCCGGAACTGTCGCCCGACGGGCGGCCGCGCGCCGTCCTCGTCGCCGGCCCCGGCCCGGCCGCCGCCGGCGTCGCCGACCTCCTGCGCGCCCTCAGCGGCGGCAGCAGCCCGGTCAGCCTCATCCAGCCCACCGGCGTCGCCCCGCTGCCCGGAGCGCTGCGCTGGACGCTGCCCGGCTGGGCCGGCCCCCTGGACCTGCTGCTGCTCGCCGGGCCCGACGCCGCCGACCCCGGCCTCGCCGAACTGGTCGAACAGGCCTACCGCCGCGGCTGCTCCGTCGTCGCCGTCACCCCCGCCGGCGGCCCGCTCTACGACGCCGTCATCCAGGCCCGCGGCCTCGCCGTCCCGCTCGCGACCACCCCCTACGACGCCGAATTCGACGTCGAGGGCGCACCCCCGGCCGCCCCCGGCACCCTCTGGTCGGTGCTGATCCCGCTGCTCGCGCTCGCCGACCGGATCGGCCTGCTCAGCGCCCCACCGGACGCCCTGGGCAAACTCGCCGACCGCCTCGACCAGATCGCCGAACGCTGCGGCCCGGCCATCCCGACCTACACCAACCCCGCCAAGGCACTGGCCGCCGACCTCGCCGACGCGCTCCCGCTGATCTGGACCGAGGGCACCATCGCCGGCGCCGTCGGCCGGCACTTCGCCACCGAACTGGCCGGGCTCGCCGGCCGCCCCGCCCTCGCCGCCGAACTTCCCGAGGCGCTCACCACCCACCGCACCCTGCTGGCCGGCGCGCTGGCCGCCGGCGCCGACCCCGACGACTTCTTCCGCGACCGGGTCGATCAACCCGCGGCGATGCACGCCAGGGTCGTACTGCTGCGCGAGGAAGAGCCCGGACCGCTCTCCGCCACCACCGCCGCGCACGCCCTCGCCGAGGAGCGCGACACCGCCGTCAGCGAGCTGCAACCGGACAGCGGAAGCGATCTGGAGAAGGCCGCGGAACTCCTCGCCATCGCAGATTTCGGTGCCGTTTACCTGGCGCTCGCCGGCACCGAGTGACCTTTGACGGCCGGCCGCGCGGCCGCCGCGGCCGAACACCCCGTCCACCACGTACGACCCATACGGTCACGTACGACCCGTAAGGAAGCAACAGCCCCATGGACCGCCTCGCCAACACCGTGCGCCCCTACGCCTGGGGCTCCACCACCGCCATACCGGAGCTCCTGGGCACCGCGCCTACCGGCGAACCCCAGGCCGAGCTGTGGATGGGCGCCCACCCCGGCGCCCCGTCCCGCATCGACCGCGGCGCCGGCCCCGTCTCGCTGGCCGAGGTGATCGACGCCGCCCCCGAGGCCGAACTGGGCCCCGACACCGTCCGCACCTTCGGCCCCCGGCTGCCCTTCCTGCTCAAGGTCCTCGCGGCCGGCGCGCCGCTCTCCCTCCAGGTCCACCCCGACCTGGCCCAGGCCGAGGAGGGCTTCGCCGACGAGGAGCGGCGCGGCGTCCCGATCGGCGCCGGCCACCGCAACTACAAGGACGCCCATCACAAGCCCGAGCTGATCTGCGCCCTCACCCCCTTCGACGGCCTGTGCGGCTTCCGCCACCCCGCGCAGACCGCCGACCTCCTCGAAGCCCTGGACGTCGACGACCTCAAGCCGTACGTCGACATCCTGCGCGCCAGCCCGGAGGAGGACGCGCTGCGCGAGGTCCTCACCGCCGTCCTGAGCGCCGAGCACCACGCGATCGCCCGGACCGTCGAACGCGCCTCCCTCGCCGCCGAACAGCTCGCCGCCAAGGGCGGCGAGCACGCCGACGCCTACGCCGCCTACGCCGGCCTCGCCCACCACTTCCCCGGCGACCCCGGCGTCCTCGCCGCCATGCTGCTCCACCACGTCCGGCTCCAGCCCGGCGAGGCGCTGTTCCTCGGCGCCGGCATCCCGCACGCCTACCTCAGCGGCCTGGGCGTCGAGCTGATGGCCAACTCCGACAACGTGCTGCGCTGCGGCCTGACCCCCAAGCACGTCGACGTACCCGAACTGCTGCGGGTGGTCCGCTTCGAGGCCGGCGACCCGGGCGTACTGCGCCCCGAGGCGGTCGACGGGGAGGAGACCTACGAGACCCCCGTCGACGAGTTCCGGCTCTCCCGCTTCGTCCTGGCCCCCGGCGCCGCACCGCGCCCGCTGCACTCCCGTACGCCGCAGATCCTGCTCTGCACGGCGGGCACGGTCCACCTGCACGGCGCAGCCGGGGATACCGGGGCCGAGCTGACCCTGGCACCCGGCGAGTCCGCGTTCGTACCGGCCGACGAGCAGCTCACGCTCTCCGGGGAGGGCACCCTCTTCCGCGCGACGGTCGTGGCGTAGGGGCGTAGCCGCGCGGGGCACGGGCAGGCAGGGCCGAGGAGCACGATCCGTCCGGCAGGTGGCCTCGTGGCGGCCGCCCGCCGCCGGGCTGCAACAATGACCGCCGCACGGCAATTAAAGGGGCGGTAAAGCGGCGAGCCCCGTCGACGGAAGGGACATGCGGCACCTATGAGCGCATCAGGCGGGACAAAGGCGATCGTTGCGGCGCTGGGCGCCAACCTGGCGATCGCCGCAGCGAAGTTCGTGGCCTTCGCCTTCAGCGGCTCGTCCTCGATGCTGGCAGAAGGCGTGCACTCCGTCGCGGACTCCGGCAACCAGGGTCTGCTGCTGCTCGGCGGCAAGAAGGCCAAGCGCGCGGCGACCGCCGAGCACCCCTTCGGCTACGGCCGCGAGCGCTACATCTACGGCTTCCTGGTCTCCATCGTCCTGTTCACCATCGGCGGCGTCTTCGCCCTCTACGAGGGCTACGAGAAGATCCACGACCCGCACGAGCTGGACAACTGGTTCTGGCCGGTCGGCGTACTCGTCTTCGCGATCATCGCCGAGGGCTTCTCCTTCCGTACGGCCATCAAGGAGTCCAACGAGCTGCGCGGCAAGCAGACCTGGGCCCAGTTCGTCCGCCGCGCCAAGGCCCCCGAACTGCCGGTCGTCCTGCTGGAGGACTTCGGCGCACTGGTCGGCCTGGTCCTCGCGCTGGGCGGCGTCGGCCTCACCCTGGCCACCGGCAACGGCGTCTGGGACGGCATCGGCACCATGTGCATCGGCGCGCTGCTGGTGGTGATCGCCCTGGTCCTGGCCGCCGAGACCAAGTCGCTGCTGCTCGGCGAGGCGGCCGGCCCCGAGCAGGTCGCCAAGATCCGCGAGGCCGTCGTCGACGGCGAGGTCGTCACCCGCGTCATCCACATGCGCACGCTCCACCTCGGCCCCGAGGAGCTGCTGGTCGCCGCCAAGATCGCGGTACGCAACGACGACACCGCCGCCCAGGTCGCCCAGGCCATCGACGCCGCCGAGGCCCGCATCCGCGAGGCCGTCCCGATCGCCCGGGTCATCTACCTGGAACCGGACATCTACGACGAGACCGCGGCCGCCGCAACCCCCGCCGACCCGGCGAAGACCCCCGCCGACGACTGAGCACCGCCCGGCCCGGCCCCAGGCCACGGTGAAGGCCCCCGCACTCCCCAGGAGCGCGGGGGCCTTCGCCGTGCCGGGCGGCGCTCGGCCGTCGGCCTGGGCCTGCGCCGCCCTAGTGGATCTCCCCCAGGACCCCCAGAATCGCCGCCTCGTCCTTGGCGCCCCGCAACCGGGCCCGGAAGTCGCCGTCCATCAGCTTCCGCGACAGCAGCGCCAGGATGCGCAGATGCTCATCGCCGGCCGCCTCCTGAGGCACCGCGATCAGGAAGACCAGCGTGGCGGGCGTCCCGTCCGGCGCACCCCAGTCGATACCGTCCGCCGACCGCGCGAAGCCGACGACCGGAGCGGTCACCGCGTCCGTCTTGGCGTGCGGGATGGCGATCTCCTCACCGAGCCCGGTGGTGCCCTGCGCCTCCCGCGCCAGCGCCACCCGGACCAGCTCGTCCACGTCCGCCACCCTGCCGGTGCCGGCCGCCAGCTCGGCCATCTCGCGGATCGCGGCCTCCTTCTCGCCGGCCACGAGCCGCCGCTTGACGGTCCGCTCGGTCAGATAGCCGGACAGGACCTCGGTGCGGGCCGCGCCGCCGTCGGTGTCACCAGCGGCGCCCTCGCCCGCCACAGCCGTACGAGGCTCCGCGCTCACGGCCGCGCCGGACTCCGCCGCCACGCCGGCACCGGCGCCCACCTCGGCACCGGCCCCCACCCCGGCACCGACCCCGGCAACCACCGGCTCCACCACCGCGGCGGCGGCAACAGCGGCACCGGCCCGCGCCGCCCCGCCCTTCCTCCGCTCCGCGACGTCCACCAGCGCCACCGTCGTCAGCGCCGTCACCACGGCCCCGACCACCACGGCGAGGAAGAACGTCGGCACCCCGCCGACCGCACCCAGCACCGCCACGATTGGCCCGCCGTGCGGCACCGCGTCCGTCACCCCGGCCATCCCCGCGACCGCACCGGCCACCGCGCCACCGAGCATGTTCGCCGGGATGACCTGCGCGGGCCGCGCCGCGGCGAACGGGATCGCGCCCTCGGAGATCCCGAACACCCCCATGAACAGCGCCGCCATGCCCGTCTCCCGCTCCTGCTCGGAGTACAGGCGCCGGCGGATCAGCGTGGCCAGCCCCTGCCCCAGAGGCATGACCGGGATCGCCGCGGCACACATGCCCATCACGGTCTGGTTGCCGGACGCGATCAGCCCCGCGCCGAACAGGAACGCGGTCTTGTTGACCGGACCGCCCATGTCGAACGCGATCATCAGCCCGAGGAGCGCGCCGAGCAGGATCGCGCTCGACCCGGTCATCCCGCCCAGCCAGCTGGTGAGGTGCGTGAACACCCAGGAGATCGGCCTACCGATGACGTAGACGAAGAACAGCCCGAGCGTGGTCGTCGCCACGATCGGGATCACGATGATCGGCATGATCGGCCGGACGAACCCGGGGACCTTGACCTTCTTGATCCCCTGCACCAGATAGCCGGCCAGGAAGCCGGTGACGATCGCGCCGATGAACCCCGCGCCCGCCTTGGAGTCGTACAGCGCACCCGTATTGGCGATCCAGCCGCCGATCATGCCCGGCACCAGCGCCGGCCGGTCGCCGATCGCATAGGCGATGTAGCCGGACAGGATCGGCACCATCAGCGTGAAGCCGATGACCCCCACGTCGTTGACGTGCTTCCAGAACGAACCGTCCGGGATCACCAGCCCGCCGTCGGCCTGCGGATGCCCGCCCAGCGCGAGGGAGACCGCGATCAGCAGACCGCCGACCACCACGAACGGGATCATGTAACTGACCCCGTTCATCAGCGCCTTGTAGGCGACGCTGCGCTCCTTGCCGCCCCCCGTCGCCGCGGCCGCCCCGGACCCGCCGGCCCCCTCGTCCCCGTGGACCGGCGCGCTCTGCACCCGCTCGATCAGCCGCTCGGGATGGTGAATGCCCTCGGCCACGCCGACCGCCAGCACCCTCTTGCCGACGAACCGGCTCCGGTCGACGTCCTTGTCCGCGGCGATGATGATCCCGTCGGCATCTCTGACATCGTTGTCAGACAGTACGTTCTCAGCCCCGATGGAACCCTGCGTCTCCACCTTGATCTCGTGGCCGAGCGACTCGGCGGCCCGGGTCAGCTTCTCCGCGGCCATATACGTGTGGGCGATACCGGTCGGGCAGGCGGTCACTGCGAGCAGCTTCAGCCCCTGCCCGCCCCGCCCCGCACCCCGGGGCGCCTCGGCTGGACTGGTCGTCACGTGGTTCTCCTTACGCACAAGCGCGCCGTCGTACAGACGTTCCGGTGTTCGCGCGCTCCAGGCATCCTGCATGACGTCCCGGCCCGGGCAAACCCCCCTGACAACCCGGCCTGTGGCCACCCGGACCCGTCCGCCGCCGCCCCCCGCTCCGGCCGCCACGCGCCCGTCGCCGCACCCCTCCGTGGCCGGGACCGCACCGAATCGGCCCATCCGGGCTGGGGTTCACTGGGCCGATCGGTGTAGATTCGTGACCAGTGCCAGACGTCGCTGCTGATGGCGGTCGGGCGGCCCGCCCCGCGGACCGGCCGAGGGAGAGAGGGCCTCCGACGGACTGCGCTGCGGCCAGGGGAGAGGTGTGTCCGCTTCCGCGTACGCTCTTCCCCCAGCTCAAGCTGGGCCCCGGCCCGCGCCGCAGACTGCCAGCCCATCCACCTCGACGCTCGAGGAGCAGCCCGCATGACGACAGCAGCCACCGGCCAGGACTTCAAGGTCGCCGACCTTTCCCTCGCCGCCTTCGGCCGCAAGGAGATCACCCTCGCCGAGCACGAGATGCCCGGCCTGATGGCGATCCGCAAGGAGTACGCCGCCGCCCAGCCGCTGGCCGGCGCCCGCATCACCGGCTCCCTGCACATGACCGTGCAGACCGCCGTCCTGATCGAGACCCTGGCCGCCCTCGGCGCCGAGGTCCGCTGGGCCTCCTGCAACATCTTCTCCACCCAGGACCACGCCGCGGCCGCCATCGCGGTCGGCCCCGACGGCACGCCGGACAGCCCCAAGGGCATCCCGGTCTTCGCCTGGAAGGGCGAGACCCTCGACGAGTACTGGTGGTGCACGGAGCAGGCGCTGACCTGGCCGAACTCGCCCACCGGCGGCCCGAACATGATCCTCGACGACGGCGGCGACGCCACCCTGCTGGTCCACAAGGGCGTCGAGTACGAGAAGGCCGGCAAGGTCCCCGCCGTCGAGACCGCCGAGAGCGACGAGCACCGCGCCATCCTGGAGCTGCTCACCCGCACCCTCGCCGAGGCCCCGCAGAAGTGGACGAACCTGGCCTCCGAGATCCGCGGTGTCACCGAGGAGACCACCACCGGCGTGCACCGTCTCTACGAGATGCACCGCGACGGCGACCTCCTCTTCCCGGCGATCAATGTGAACGACGCCGTCACCAAGTCGAAGTTCGACAACAAGTACGGCTGCCGGCACTCCCTCATCGACGGCATCAACCGCGCCACCGACGTCCTGATCGGCGGCAAGACCGCCGTGGTCTGCGGCTACGGCGACGTCGGCAAGGGCTGCGCGGAGTCCCTGCGCGGCCAGGGCGCCCGCGTCATCGTCACCGAGATCGACCCGATCTGCGCCCTGCAGGCCGCGATGGACGGCTACCAGGTCACCACCCTGGACGAGGTCCTCGAGACCGCCGACATCTTCATCACCACCACCGGCAACAAGGACATCATCCTTGCCTCCGACATGGCGCGGATGAAGCACCAGGCGATCGTCGGCAACATCGGCCACTTCGACAACGAGATCGACATGGCCGGGCTCGCCAAGCTCCCCGGCATCGTCAAGGACGAGGTCAAGCCCCAGGTCCACACCTGGACCCACCCGGACGGCAAGGTCCTGATCGTGCTGTCCGAGGGCCGCCTGCTGAACCTGGGCAACGCCACCGGGCACCCGTCCTTCGTGATGTCCAACTCCTTCGCGGACCAGACGCTGGCCCAGATCGAGCTGTTCACCAAGCCGGAGGAGTACCCCACCGACGTCTACGTGCTCCCCAAGCACCTCGACGAGAAGGTGGCCCGTCTCCACCTCGACGCCCTGGGCGTCAAGCTGACCGAGCTCCGCCCGGAGCAGGCCGCCTACATCGGCGTCCAGGTCGAGGGCCCGTACAAGCCCGACCACTACCGCTACTGAGCCCGGGCGTGCCCACGGCTGATCAGCACCCCTGATCGCCCGGCGCACTCCCACAGCAACCGGTAACCCCAGGCCCTCGCCACTCACGGCGGGGGCCTGGCCCGTAAGAACCCCGCACCCACCCGTACCCCCACCTGCCGGCCACCCCACCCGCCGGCCGCCGCTCGAAGGACTGCACCCCCATGCCCCGCGGCCACTACTCCCTCCACGACCCGCACGATCACGCCCCCCTCGGTGAAGAGCACTTCCACTGCGCCACCGGCCCCTCCGGCTGGCGCTACGTCTCGCAGATCACCAACCCCTCCGGCGACCACATCGGCTCCGTCGACCTCACCCTCGACGACCTCGGCCGCCCCATCCGCCTGGAGCTCCACGCCTCCGCCTGGCAGGTCCGCGGCGCCGCCCTGGACGGCGTCACCTGGGTACGCACCGACCCGACCGGCGAACACGCCACCGAAGGCAACGCCCCCGCCCATGCCTTCACCGGCGCGTCCCCCGCGTTCCTCATCGCCACCGCCCGGCTGCTGCGCCCCACCCTCGGCGGCGGCGCCATCCGCACCCGCCTCGTCGCCTTCACACCCCCCGTCCTCGCCCCCCGCACCCTCGACCAGTCCTGGGCCCTGCTCGCCAGCACACCACACGCCACTGACAACGCCCCCCTCATCGCCGACGAATACCAGGTCAACGACCTCGAAACCGGCGAGCAGCACACCGTCCACCTCACCGGCGACGTAGTCCTGTCGGCGCCCGGCATCGAACTCGAATCCCTCGAATCGCCGCCGTCGACGTTCACCTGACCACCACGGCCCCGCGCCGCACCACCGCCCGCACCCGGCGTCCGGCAGCCGCCCGACGCCACGTCCGCGACGGCCGCCGACCTCACACCGGCGGAGCAAACCCCGTACCCGGCGGCCGCCCACCCGCGTCGCCGATCCCCGCGCCACCGCCGCCCTCGCCGACCGGCGGTCCCACAACCCCCGCGCCGCCCGCGGCCGGCACCGTCCCCCCGGCCCCGACCGCCTCGGCTCCACCCCCACCGGGCAACGCCCAGGCCCCACCCGGCACCGGCACCCCGTCCCCCCTCGCTGCCACCGCAGGTCCGGACGCCCCCGTCTCCTCGGCGACCCCCGCCGACACACCGGCCACCGACGGCGCGCCGGTCCAGGCCCCCGCATCCCCGTGCCCGGGAGCGGCCACGCCGGCCCCCGTCGACGCCCCGAACGTCCGCCGCGCCTCCCGAGCCTGCCGCTCCGCGATCACCGCTCCCAGATACGCCGCCGGGTGTATCCCCGCCGGCCCCGGCACCCCGGTGAACCCCCGCAGGTCCTCCGCCAGCCGCCCCGCCATCGCCGTAACGACCTGCGGATCCAGCTGCCCCATCCGCGTCAGGTACTGCCGCACGGTCAGCCACCACCCATCGGGCACCCGCGACAGATCCAGCGCCCCGAGCTCCGCCGCCAGCCAGGGAGGCGGAGGCGGCAGCGCACTCCCCACCTCCGCCGCGGGCATCCGCTCCCGGATCACCAACGTCCCGGCGAACACATCCCCCATCCGACGCCCCCGCGCCGAGACCAACGAGGCGATGGCCGCCACCACCCCCAACGTCAGCACGATCTCGATGGCCCCCAGGGCGCCCCGCACCAGCGCATGCCGGAACCGGATCGGCCCGCCGTCCGCCCGAACCACCCGCAGTCCGCACATGACCTTCCCCAGCGAACGGCCATGGCTCAGCGTCTCGACCGCGATCGGTATCCCGACCTGCACCAGCACGAACGTCGCCACCGACACCGCCGCCATCGCCGCGCTGTCCATCGACGACGTCGCACTCACCAGCAGCATCGACACCGCGATGTAGATGCTCCAGGCCATGGCCACATCCACCGCCACCGCCAGCCCCCGGCTCGGCAACCTGGCCGGCCGCAGTCCCAGCACCACCGCTTCACCCGTTACGAGCTCACTCACGCCGTGCCCCACTCCTTCTCGATCCCCGAAATTCCGCCCACCCCGCAGCCGGACACGGCCAGTCTGCCAAGCTGACCCGGCACTCACCCACGGCGCTGCGAGGAGCGACCCCCTATGGACCTCGATGTCTTCATCACGGCACACCGAGCCGAATGGGACCGCCTCGAAGCCCTCCTGCACCGCAAACGCCGCCTCACCGGTGCCGAGGCCGACGAACTGGTGGCCCTCTACCAGCGCACCACCACCCACCTCTCGCTCCTCCTCTCCAGCGCCCCCGACCCGGCGCTGACCAGCCGCCTGACCTCGCTCGTGGCCCGCGCCCGCAGCACGGTCACCGGCGCCCGCAAGGCCTCCTGGCGCGATGCCGTCCGCTTCTTCACCACCGCTTTCCCCGCCGCGCTCTACCGCCTGCGGCACTGGTGGATCCCCACCGCGATCCTCTCCACCGTGGTCGCCGCCCTCATCGGCTGGTGGATAGCCGCCCACCCCGAGGTCCAGGCGGCTATCGGCGCCCCGGAGGAACTCCGCGCCATGACCCGCCCCGGTGGCCAGTACGAGACGTACTACTCCAGCCACCCCGCCGCTTCCTTCGCCGCCCAGGTATGGACGAACAACGCCCAGGCCGTAGCCCTGTGCCTGGTCCTCGGCGCCTTCCTCGGCCTCCCCGTCCTGTGGATCCTTCTCCAGAACATGCTCAACCTGGGCATCGGCATCGGCCTGATGTCCTCGGCCGGCCGCCTCGACACCTTCCTCGGCCTGATCCTTCCGCACGGCCTCCTCGAACTGACCGCCGTCTTCATCGCCGCCGGCATCGGCCTCCGCCTGGGCTGGACCGTCATCGACCCCGGCCCGCGCACCCGCCGTACGGCCCTGGCGGAGGAGGGCCGCGCCGCCCTCGGAGTCGCCATAGGCCTCGCCGCGGTCCTCTTCGTATCCGGCGCCCTCGAAGGCTTCATCACCCCTTCCGGCCTGCCCACCTGGGCTCGCATCGGCATCGGCGCAGCCGTCGAGCTGGCATTCCTCCTGTACGTCTACGTGCTGGGCGGCCGCGCCGTACGAGTGGGAGCGACCGGCGATGTCGACGCCACCGACCGCGACGCCACCCTCCCGACCGCCGCCTGATGTGCGTCGAGCCCCGCTGACCTGCTAATCTCCTCTCCGCCCCAGAAACCCGTTGACACGGGTAGCAGGGGGAGGTAGATTCGAACGGTTGCAACGAACTGGACAAGTTCATCCGCGACGGTTAGTCTCTTCTCCGCTTCGGCAGGAATTTCCATATCGGCGAAGCGCAACCGACCACTTACCGGAAGCCCCGGTCGATTTAATTCGACCGCAGCACTTCTGATAAAGTCGGAATAGCCAAAAGGCAGCCCCCTCCGACGGGGAATCGGAAGCAAATTCGGACCGGCAACGGAACGAAACGAATCTGATAGAGTCGGAAAGGCCGGAAAGCGAAAGCCGAACGGCCGACCCCGCTCCAACAGGGGCC
>NZ_JBVIRA010000027.1:36339-126576 GCF_055576575.1 Streptomyces sp. NPDC033270 | reverse complement strand
ACCGACTACGACAAGGAGCTGATGGCACAGGGCGCCGGCAACACGGTCTGCGGGCTGCTCGGCGCGCTGCCGATGACCGCGGTGATCGTCCGCAGCTCCGCGAACGTGCGGGCCGGGGCGCGGACGAAGGCGTCCCGGGTGCTGCACGGGGTGTGGCTGCTGGTCTTCGCGGCGGCGTTCCCGGCGGCGCTGGGCTCGGTGCCGATCGCGGCGCTGGCCGGTGTGCTGGTGCACGCCGGCTGGAAGCTGCTCCCGGTCAAGGAGTGGCGCCCGCTGTGGCGGGAGCACCGGGGTGAGGCCGTGGTGCTGGCCGCCACCGCGGTGGCGATCGTGGCCACCAACATGTTCGAGGGGGTGCTGCTGGGGCTGCTGATGGCGATCGCCAAGTCGGCGTGGGCGACCTCGCATGTGCACCTGGAGATCGTGGGGCTGGAGGAGCCCGAGGGGACGTCCGCAACGGGCCCTCGACGCCCCGTCCGCGTACGGGCCGTCGGCAACGCCACCTTCCTGCGGCTGCCCAGGTTGCTCGACCAGTTGGAGGCGCTGCCCCGGGACCGGGAGATCGAGCTGGACCTGTCCGGGCTGCGCCACCTCGACCACGCGTGTGCGGCCGCGCTCGGCAACTGGGAGGAGCAGCGCCGCGGCCCGGACGGCACCGCGCAGCACACCGCGCCGTCCGTCGCCCCGTAATGCGCCCCAAGCGGTAGCGGAGGGGCGTAGCGGCGGAAATGACCGTAGGGTCGGGGAACTTGTGATCACCGACCCTAGGAGCGCTGTGAACCGTCGGCCCCTTCGCTGCTGCGGTGCGACCGCGGCCCTGCCCGTCGCCCTGCTGCTGTCCTCGTGCACGAGCGCGGCCGTCAGCGCCCAGGGGACGGCGGGCAGCGGCGGGGTGGGCGACCCGCTCTTCCCGGCGCTGGGCAACGGCGGCTACCGGGTCAGCCATTACGGGCTCGCTCTCGACTACGACGTCAAGCACCGGCATCTGGACGCCACCACCGAGATCACCGCCCGGGCCACGCAGGATCTGCGCTCGTTCAAACTGGATCTGCAGGGGCTGCGGGTGTCCGCCGTCCGGGTCGACGGCGAGGACGCCGCGTTCTCCCGCAAGGGGCACAAGCTGACGGTGACTCCGCAGGACGGGATCGCCAAGGGCGCGCAGTTCCGTGCGACCGTCGACTACGGCGGGACCCCGCAGGAGATGGAGGATCCGGACGGGTCGACGGAGGGCTGGGTCAAGACCGCCGACGGCGCGTTCGTCTCGGGGCAGCCCGCGGGGGCCATGACGTGGTTCCCCGGGAACAACCACCCCGGCGACAAGGCCGCCTACGACTTCAAGATCACCGTGCCGCGGCAGTACACCGCCGTCGCCAACGGGGAGCTGCGGTCGGAGAAGGTCTCCAAGGGCAAGGCCACGTTCGAGTGGCACAACCCGCAGCCGATGGCCACCTACCTGGCCACCGCCACCATCGGGAAGTTCGACGTCCGCACGTCCCGCACACCGGACGGGCTGCCGCTGTACGTCGCGGTGGACCCGGCGGAGGCCAAGGCGAGCAAGGAGCCGCTGGAGCGGCTGCCGGAGATCATCAAGTGGGAGAGCGGACTGTTCGGGAAGTACCCCTTCTCCTCGGCGGGCGCGATCGTCGACCACACCCCGGAGCGGATCGACTGGTACGCCCTGGAGTCCCAGACCAAGCCGGTCTACGCCGGGGCGCCGGACACCGTGACCGTGGTGCACGAGATGGCCCACCAGTGGTTCGGCGACTCGGTGACGCCGAAGACCTGGCGGGACACCTGGCTCAACGAGGGCTTCGCGACCTACGCCGAGTGGCTGTGGGAGGAGCACGAGGGCGGCCGGACGCCGCAGGAGCAGTTCGACGCGCTCTACGCGGACGACGAGGACAACGAGCGCTGGGACTTCCCCGCGGGCAAGCCGGCCGGGGCGAAGGACGTGACCGGGACGCCCGTCTACGAGCGCGGCGCGATGGTGCTCCAGCAGCTGCGCAAGGCCGTCGGCGACAAGACCTTCTTCAAGATCCTCAAGGAGTGGCCCGCCGAGCACCGCTACGGCAACGCCGACTCCAAGGACTTCATCGCCTTCTGCCAGGCGCGCACGGACGTGGATCTGAAGGATCTGTTCGACGACTGGCTCTACGGCAAGGGGAAGCCGGACTGGGAGTACTGAGCGACCGGGAGCACCGAGCGACTCGGAGTACCGAGCGGCCGCCCGCCTGCGCACGCACACCGCGGACGGACGACCCCCGGCTCCAACAGGGCGGGTACTGCCCGGGCCCTAGGGCCTGACCCATCGGACAGGCCCTAGTCGCCCCCTCCCCCGCCGCAGCCCGAGCCGCACGACGACCCGCACGACGACCCGCAGGACGAGGTGCCGCAGCCGCCGCCCGGGTGGGGCTTGCGCCGGCACTTCGCCCCCGCCGGGGTGAGCGGGCTCGTCGAGGTGGGCCACAGCTCCTTGTCCACGCTGAACCCCGCCTCCTCGATCAGGGCCACGGTCGGCAGATGCCCGTCCGCGCTCTGCTCGGACACTCCAGGCTCGTCGGGGTAGTGGTGCACGAAGCGTCCGAGCCGGGCACACAGCTCGGCGTACAGCGCCGTGTGCAGGATGAGTGCGTGCCATCCCTCGTCGACCAGGCGCGAGGGCCGGAGGGCTGCCGCCGGGAACTTCGCGGCGGCCACGACGAACTTGAGGGCTTCGGTCACCACCCGACCGGCCGTCGGTTCGTCCATGCCGGGGTTGTTGTCCATGACCGTGGCGACGACACCTCTGAACGCGTCAGGAGCGAGTAAGCCGCGTACCTCGTGCATGTGCGTGCCTTCCTTCCTGGTGTGGTTCCACTGGGCCCGCGCACCGCTTCGCACCGCGCCGCTTCACCCCACGCGGCGCTCGCCGTGCTCCGGGCTGTCGGCGGCGCCGGGCGGGGGTGACTCCAGATGGCGCTTGAGGCGCTGCAGTGTGCTGCCGATGTGGGTGTGGTTGGCGCCGGCGCGGTCGGAGACGCCGGTGACGAGGACGGCGACGGGGATGAACCACAGCGGCACCCGGAGCCAGTTGGTCTCGGTGACGGTGCAGCCCCGCGCCGCGGGCGCGATGTCGTACTGCCAGCGCGAGATGGGGATGCCGGGCGGTGCCGCCACCTCGTAGGCGAAGCGCCGGCCCGGATCGGCGTCCGTGATCCGGCAGTCGGTGTACCAGCGGCGCAGGCCGTTGCGGTTGTGGCCGCGGAAGCGGGCGCCCACCGCGGGGGCCGTGGCGCCGCCCAGCCAGCGGGCGCGGTGCGCCTCCTCGCCGAGGCGGATCATCACGAGCGGGTCGCTGACAACGCGGTACGCCTCGGCCGGGGACACCTCGATCGTCACCGTGCCGGATGCCGCGGGGTCGGGAAATCTCGGGATACGCGACGGGCGCGGTAGGGGCATCTCACCCTCCTCGACTGATGTAATCAGCGATTACATCAGCGGGCGGAGCGGGGGTCAAGGCCCTGTGGAGTCAGGGGAGTTGGCGATGCCCGCGCCGAAGGTGTCCAGGACCTGCTCGGCCAGCTGCTCCGCCCGGTCCGGTGGCAGATATCCGTCGACGATCATCTGCGACAGGCCGTAGACGAGGGCCTGACCCGCCAGGCCCACCGTCGCGGGATCGCCCGGGCGCAGCACTCCGGCCTTCTGGTCGGCGACGATGATGTCGGTGAAGGCCCGTTCGATGTCGGTCAGGCGCTGGTGCAGTTCGGCCGGCCGGCTGTCGCCGAACACCCTGGTCCTGATCAGCTCGAAGCGGCGCGGGTGGCGGATCGCGAAGCGGACGAAGCCCAGGCCGAAGGCGCGCATCACAGAGCCCTCGGCGCCGTCGACCATGCCGACCTGCCACTGCGCGAAGTCGGCCAGGATCCGGTCGGCGACCGCCGTCAGCAGCGCCTGCCGGTCGGCGAAGTGTCGGAACGGCGCACCCGGCGACACCCCCGCCCGGCGTGCGACCTCACGTACGGTCACCTGGTCCATCCCGCGCTCGTCCAGGAGCTCGATCGCCGCCGAGGTGAGCGCGGCGGGGAGGTCGCCGTGGTGGTAACCAGCGCGTTCCGTGGTCTTGCCCGTCATGCACGCAGTGCTACCACACGCCCCCGCGTGGCGGCCCGGCCCGCCGGAGATCGGGAAGACACCCCCTTGGGGGGTGTCCGCGAAGTCCCGCCTAGCCCATGCCGGGGAACCACCGCGCGGCGCCCGGGTGGCGGGCCGTCAGCTTCAGGAGGCGGAGGGTGGAGCGGACCACCTGCTCCTTGACGCGGGCGGCCGGGCGTCCCGTCAGCACCCGTTCGCGCGGGGTGTCGTCGGACCGTACGGACTGGACCAGGCCGTCGCGCCGGCCCAGGCTCACGCACTGGATGACGTAGGCGAACGACAGCGGCGCGGGTGCGGCGCCGCGGGACTCGGCGAGGATCGCGGCGGCCGCGTGCGCGCCCGTGGGCAGGGCGGTGGCGCAGGCCATCCGCAGGGCGCCGGCGCGGGGCGCCCGGGCCGCGGCCGCGTCGCCCGCCGCGTAGACGTCGGGGTGGCTGACCGAGCGCAGCGCCGCATCGACCCGGATCCGGCCGGTGACCGGATCGGTCTCCAGCCCGGCGTCGTGGGCGAGCCCGCCGGCGGCCCGCATGGCGGCCGTCCACAGCACGGCGTCGACGTCGACGTCGTGCGCGCCGGCGACGTGGCGGCCCTCCTCGACGTGGATGCCCAGCCGGCCCAGGACGGTACGGACATGGGCCCGGCCGCGGGCCGACAGTCCGCCGCCGATCTGTCCGCCGGTCAGCAGGCGGACCTCCCACCGCGGGTGGGCCTCGGCGATCTCGGCGGCCATCTCGATGCCGGTCAGGCCGCCGCCGACCACGGCCAGCCGGCCCGGCCCGTCCAGCAGCCGCTTGTGCAGGGCCTCGGAGCTCTCGGCGGTGAAGGCGCCTCGACCGGCCCCGCGCGGGTCGGTGTGGCTGCCGAGGGCGTAGACCAGCCGGTCGTAGCCGAGGGTGCGGCCGCTGTCGGTATGGACGGCGCGGGCGTCCGCGTCGAGGGCGGTGGCCCGGGCGGCGAGGTGCTCGACGCCGGTGCCGTGCAGCAACCGCGCCCGGGAGTGGACCACTTCGGGGCGGCCGGCGGCCAGCTCGTGCTGCCGTACCCTCTCTGTGAACCGGTCGTCGGGGTCGACCAGGGTGACCCGGGCGTACGGGGCGAGCCGCAGTGCGGCCATCATGCCCGCGTAGCCGCCGCCGAGGACCACGACCCGCTGCCTGACCATGCTCTTCATGCCGTCCTCCTGGGGTAGGGGCGCCGCGCCCGGACGGCCGGCGCCGCAAGGAGGACGACGCGGCGGGCCGGAGTGTGACAGCGGCCGACGCCCCGGAGGGAACGGCCGCCCGCCCCGTTACGGCAACCCGCCGCCGTACGGCCGCCCCGCCCGCCCCGTTACGGTCACCCGCCGCCGTACGGCCGACCGGTCACAGCAGGTCGAGGAGGTCGAGGTGACCGAGCTTGTCGGGGTTGATCACGGCGTCCACCTCGATGATCCGCCCGTCGTGCACGGTGAAGGCGAACACCCCGGCCTGCCGGCCCGCCGCGTCGGCGAAGACCAGGCCCGTGGCACCGTTGACGTCCACCAACTCGGCCCGGACAGGCCCGAGTTCGCTGCCCCGCGTCACCAGGCCCCGCGCGTAGCGGGCGACCTTCTCGCGGCCCAGCACCGGCCGGCGGGCGGCGCTGACCTTGCCGCCGCCGTCCGAACGCCAGACGACCTCGGGGTCCAGCACGGCCAGCAGGGCGTCGAGGTCGCCGCCCACGACGGCGGCGAGGAACGCCTCGACGGTGCGGCGGTGCTCCGCGCGGTCCACGGTGCGGCGCGGCGCCTCGGCCCGTACCCGCTTGCGGGCGCGGGAGGCCAGCTGCCGTACGGAGTCCGGGGTGCGGCCGACCGCCTCGGCGATCTCGGGGAAGGGCACCGCGAAGACGTCGTGGAGGATGAAGGAGGTGCGCTCGGCCGGGGTGAGCCGCTCCAGGACGGTCAGCAGGGCCATCCCCACGGATTCGTCGAGCGTGACCCGGTCCTCGGGGCCGGGGCCGCCGGCGTCCTGCGGGCCCGGTAGCCGCGCTCCGCCGGCGCCCGCCCCGGCGAGCAGCGGCTCGGGCAGCCAGGGGCCGACATAGGTCTCGCGGCGGGCTCGGGCCGAGCCCAGCAGGTCGTAGCAGATGCGGCTGACGACGGTGGTGAGGAAGCCGCGCGGGCTGGCCACCGGCGGCTCGTCGGGCAGCGCCTGCCAGCGCAGCCAGGTCTCCTGCACGGCGTCGTCGGCGTCGGTGACGGTGCCCATGATCCGGTAGGCGATGGCCCACAGCCGCCCGCGCTGCTCCTCGAACTGCGTCAGCCGGTCGCCGACCGGCGTGTCCTGGTGGTCGTCCGCGCTCGTCCGCGGCTGTGCCATGGTCCGCTCCTCGGGTGTCGTACGCGATCGCCCGCCGTCGTGCGCGACCGCTGCTCGCCGTGCTCCTGCCCTCAAGGACGAGGCGGGCGGGCACACTGTGACACCCGGCGGGGCGGCCCGGCCCCCGCCTCAGCGGCGCCTGCCGGACTTCTTCTTCGCGGCCGGGGTGCTCTTGGCGGAGGGGTTGCTCTTGGCGGAGGGGTTGCTCTTGGCTGCCGGGTTGCTCTTGGCTGCCGGGTTGCTCTTGGCGGCCGGGTTGCCGGTGCGGGCGCCGCGGCGGCGCGCGTGGCGCTCGCGGGCGGCCGTGTACTCGGCGCGGTGCAGCTTCTCGCCGGGGGCCTCCAGGAGGCTGCGGCAGAAGTACGCGAGCAGCGAGCCGATGAAGCCGATCAGCATCAGGCTCTGCCCGGACGAGGCGGCGGCGCTGCGGGCGGCCGGGTCGGGGCGGCGCACGAAGCCGTCCCAGGTGCGGCGGAAGGCCAGTGCGCTGCAGATGGCGAAGCCGGCGACGACGAGGATGCCGACGAACGGGCCGACGGCGGCGATCTCCAGGCCCTGGAAGGCGAACCGCAGCACGACCGCACCGGCCGCGGCGAGCGCGAGCGAGCCCGCCGCGACGCCGGCCCGGCGCAGGGCGTAGCCACCGTCGTGGTGGACCCAGGTGGTGCCGAAGAACCGGATCTCCTCCGGCTCGGGGCCGCCGTCGGGGCCGCCGCGCTCCGGGCTCCCGGCGGGGGTCTGCGCATCGCTCATGGCTCGATTATCCCCGCCGGGCCGTACGGCCCCAGGCGTGCCCCGCCTGCGCCGAGGGCGCCCGCCCGCCTCAGCCGCCCATGCAGCGCGGCGCGACCATCACCCCATGCAGCGCGGCGCGACCATCACATCGCTGCCGGTGTGGACGTAGGTGTCGGAGACGTACTGGCCGGAGCCGATGTTGTCCCAGATGTCCGAGGTGCCGTACGGGCCGCTGACCCGCTGGCCGTGCCGCTGGCAGCGGATCTCGATCCGCGCGCCCTCCGGCAGCAGGCGGACGACCGGGTAGTCCGTGCCGGGGCCCTTGCGGACCTTGACGCGGTAGCCGGGCGCGATCGGATAGACCAAGCCACCACCGGCCGCGGCGGCGAGCGCCTGGCCGTCGACCTGCTCGGGATTGCCCTGGATGTCCTGAGTTGTCATTTCTCGTTCCCCCGTTGTTGGTGCCCGTTTGATCATGTTCGTTTCAATTCCGCAACGCGCACGCTAGCAAGCTTCGTTCATCTCGTACGCACCATCGACTAGGCTCCGCGCGTCGCACCTGCGACCGAATGGCACGGGGAATGACACGGGGGTGGAACCATGCCGTCGCTGCGCGATTCCGGGGTCGGCCCGGAAGCGGAGCGTCCGGAATACGCCGGGCAGTACCGCTTGGAGGCGCGGCTCGGCGCCGGCGGTATGGGCGTGGTCCACCTGGCCCGCTCGTCCTCCGGACTGCTGCTCGCGGTCAAGGTCATCCATGCCGAGTTCGCCCAGGACCCGGAGTTCCGCGGGCGGTTCCGGCAGGAGGTGGCGGCCGCGCGGCGGGTCAGCGGGGCCTTCACCGCGCCCGTCGTGGACGCCGACCCGGATGCCGAACGCCCCTGGATGGCGACCCTCCACATCCCCGGCCCGACGCTTTCGGACCATGTGAAGCGGAGCGGCCCGCTGGCGCCCTGCGAGGTCCGGCAGCTGGCCGCGGGACTCGCCGAGGCGCTGCGCGACATCCATCGCGCCGGGGTGGTGCACCGCGACCTCAAGCCGGGAAACGTGCTGCTGGCCGCCGACGGCCCGAAGGTCATCGACTTCGGTATCTCGCGCCCCGCCGACAGTGAAATGCGCACCGAGACCGGCAAGTTGATCGGCACGCCGCCGTTCATGGCGCCCGAGCAGTTCCAGCGGCCGCGCGAGGTGGGGCCCGCGGCGGATGTCTTCGCGCTGGGTTCGGTGCTGGTGCACGCCGCCACCGGCAGCGGGCCGTTCGACTCCGAGAGCCCGTACCTCGTCGCGTATCAGGTGGTGCACGACGAGGCCGATCTGGCGGGCGTGCCGCAGGAGTTGGCCCCGCTGATCGAGAGCTGCCTGGCGAAGGATCCGGCGGACCGCCCGACGCCGGACGCGCTGATGGAGATGCTGCGGACCGACGATCCGGTGGGCCTGGCCGTGGACGGTGGGGTGCGGGGCGCGTGGGACGGCGCGGTGCCGGACGTACGGATCCCGGAGCAGCGGCAGCCCGTACGGGCCGAGCCCGCCCCGCCGCGGGCCGAGACGACGCATGTGCGGTCGCCCGCCCCCCTCGTCGAGCCGGCTCCGGCCGCCGAGCCGGCACCCGGCGCCGACCCGGCCCCTCCCGACACCCCGGCCCCCCTCGACGCCCCGGCCGCACCCGCTTCCGGTCCGCGCCGCGGCGCCCGCTCCCGGAGCCGCCGCTGGCCCCTGTGGGCGGCCCTCGCCCTGGTGGTCACCGGAGCCGGGGCGTTCGCCGGGGTCCGGGCGCTCTCCCCCTCGGGCCCCGGTCAGGACCCGGCGCTGCAGACCCACCCCTCACGCCCCGGCGAGGGCTTCCGCCCCTGGCACACCACGCTCGTCCAGCGGCCCAAGGGGCACGACGCCGAACTGCCCTTCTGCACCAGCGGGTCCGGCGCCGTCTTCTGCGGCCAGTCCGGTGTGCTGGCCGCCCGGCTCGACCCGGACACCGGCCGCGTGGCGTGGCGGCGCACGGAGGACTCCCCCGGCAAGCACGCCGCCTCACCGGCCGCGCCGGTGCTCTCCGGCGGGCTGCTGTACGTCTTCTCCGCCGACGCCACCCGGCTGCTGGCGCTCGATCCGTCGCCCGGCGGCAAGGGCGCCGTCCGCTGGAGCAGGGACATCACCGGATACGAGGGCGGGGCCGCGGTCATCGGCGACCGGGTCCTGCTGGCGGCCGGCGACGGCACGGTCACCGCACTGGACAGCGCCACCCACCGCGAACGGTGGCACCGGCGCTACGCCGGCCATCAGCTCCCGCTGTTCGCCGGACTCGGGGGCCCGCACACCGCCTACGCCGCCGAACCCACCCCCGACGGCACGGCCTCGCAGGTCACCGCCATCGACGTGGCCGACGGCCGGGTCCGCTGGTCGCGCCGGCTGCCGGGGGTGCTCACGCCGGCCGGGACCGGCCCGTCCGGGGCGCTCTACCTCACCGCCACCGACCCCAAGCTCTCCTACCGCACCACCGCCGTCGTCCGCTACGACCCGGCGACCGGGCACACCCGCCGCCTGCCGCTGACCGCACCCCTGGACGGTGTGGCCGCCGTGGTGCACGACGAGACGGTGTACCTGCTGGCCGAGGGCGGTGCGCTGCAGGCCGTCGGGGCCCGTAAGTGGGACACCGAGACCTCGGTCAGCCGGGGGTCGGCGCCCGTGGTGAGCGGCAACCGGCTGTTCTTCACCGCCGCGGACGGCCGACTGCTGGCGATGGACGCCCGCTCGGGCGCGCTGATCGGCCAGACCCCGCCCCGGCTGACGGCCGCCCGGCACAACGGGTTCGTGGAGTCGCTGCCCGCGCCGCGGGTGGACGGCGCACGGGGCTCGGTCTACGCCGCGGCGCCGGACGGCACGGTGTTCGGCGCCGCGACGAAGGACCCGGCGGGCTGGTGAAGCTCCTGCGCCGTCGGCTGCTGGTGACAGCGGCAGGCGCAGACCTCATGCCGCACACCGGGCACCAGGGCAGCCCCGGGACCCTCCACCCCCTTGTCGCAAGCCGCGTGAGTGCCGATATGACACGACGGTGAGATGTACGAGACGTAGGCGCGACCCGTCACGCCGTCACCGCTCGGCCTTCGCCAGCACCCGGATCAACCGGCGCGCCGTCTCCAGATTGCAGCGCCCCAACTCGACCAGAGGATAGGGGTGTTCACGGGCGTACGACACCGGGTCGACACCCAGCGACGGCAGCACGACGCCGGCCCGCCGCAGCAACGCGGCCAGCTCCCCGCACACCGCCTCCGCCTCGTCCATCCGACCTGTGGCCATGACTCCGCTCCTGTCCGCCGTTTTTCCCTGTGGGGCCGACCGGTCGCGACTACGGTGAGTGGCCCGGTCATTACGAGGATGGACGGGGAGCGGGCGCGAGGCCGCATTTTGCGGGCCGTAGTGCACGCCCTGGGCCGTTAGTTCCACATCTTCCACGGAGGGGCGCCATGCCGCCGAGGACAGCCATCACCGGACGAAGCCAGGAGCCGCGTCGGCGGTTCGCGGAAGAGCTGCGATTACTGCGCACGAAGCGAGGAGAAAGCCTGCGGCAGCTCGGGAAGGCGCTGGGCTGGGACCCGTCCCTGTTCGGGAAGATGGAGAGCGGGCAGACGATCGGCAGTCCGGAGGTCGCCGAAGCGCTTGACCAGCACTACGGGACACCCGGACTGCTGCTGGCGCTGTGGGAGTTGGCGGCTGCGGATCCCACGCAGTTCAAGGAGCGGTACCGCCGCTACATGTTTCTTGAGTCCGAAGCGGTGAGCCTCTGGCACTACGGAGTCAGCACCATCCATGGGCTTCTCCAGACAGAGGGCTACGCACGGGCTCTGCTCACGGCAGGCGGAATCAGCGGTGACGAACTGACGCGGCAGGTAGACGCACGCATAGGGCGCCGCGAGGTGCTGCACGCAGACAATGCGCCGCAGTTCCGCACCATCCTGTCCGAGGCTGTGCTGCGCACACCACTGGCTGATGTCACCGAGTGGCAGCGGCAGCTTGAGCACCTCATGACTATGGGCGAGCGCCCCAACGTCACCGTCCAGGTCGTGCGATATGACGCCGGGATCCATGCGCTGTCGAACACCGACACCATGTGCCTACGCCTCCCCGGGGGCCGCACCGTGGCCTGGGTGGAGACCGGGTACTCGGGCGAACTCGTCCAGGAATCGACTTCAGTTGAGCGTCTGCAACACGCGTACGATGCGGTGCGCGACCTGGCCTTGAGCCCGGCCGACTCGCGCAAGTTCATCATGCAGACGTTGGAGGAAGTGCCGTGCGATCCATCGACCTGAGCACCGTCACCTGGCGCAAGTCCAGCTACAGCAACCAAGACGGCGGCGCGTGCATCGAGGTCGCCGACGGCCTCCCTGCCCTCGTCCCCGTCCGCGACAGCAAGGACCCGGACGGCCCGGCCCTCGTCTTCGAGGCGGCCTCCTGGGCGTCTTTCGTCGCCTCCGTGAAGGGCGGGTCGCTGTCCGGCGCCTGACGCCCCCGTACGCACGACGTACAAGGAGCCCCTCACGGTCCGTGAGGGGCTCCTTGTATGTCAACGGTGTGCTCAGCCCAGCTTGTTCACGTCCCGCACCGCGCCCTTGTCCGCGCTGGTGGCCATCGCCGCGTAGGCCCGCAGCGCCGCCGACACCTTGCGCTCGCGCTGCTTGGGCGCGTACACGCCGCCCAGGGCCTCCCGGCGGGCGGCCAGCGTCGCGTCGTCCACGAGGAGGTCGATGGTCCGGCCCGGGATGTCGATGCGGATGCGGTCGCCGTCCTCGACGAGGGCGATGGTGCCGCCGGAGGCCGCCTCGGGGGAGGCGTGGCCGATGGACAGGCCGGACGTGCCGCCGGAGAAACGGCCGTCGGTGACCAGCGCGCAGGCCTTGCCCAGGCCGCGGCCCTTGAGGAACGACGTGGGGTAGAGCATCTCCTGCATGCCGGGGCCGCCCTTGGGGCCCTCGTAGCGGATGACGACGACGTCGCCCTCCTTGACCTGCTTGGTGAGGATCTTGTCGACGGCCTCTTCCTGCGACTCGCAGACCACGGCCGGGCCCTCGAAGGTCCAGATGGACTCGTCGACGCCGGCGGTCTTCACCACGCAGCCGTCCTCGGCGATGTTGCCCTTGAGGACGGCCAGTCCGCCGTCCTTGGAGTAGGCGTGTTCGACGGAGCGGATGCAGCCGCCCTCGGCGTCGGTGTCCAGGGTCTCCCAGCGCTCGGACTGGGAGAAGGCGGTCGCCGAGCGCTTGCAGCCGGGGGCGGCGTGCCACAGCTCGACGGCTTCGGCGGAGGGGGAACCGCCGCGCACGTCCCAGGTCTTGAGGTGTTCGGCGAGGGTCGCGGAGTGGACGGAGTGCACGTCCTCGTTGAGCAGTCCGCCGCGGTAGAGCTCCCCGAGGATCGCGGGGATGCCGCCGGCGCGGTGCACGTCCTCCATGTAGTACGTGCCGCCGGGCGCCACGTTGGGGGCGACCTTGGCCAGGCAGGGGACGCGCCGCGAGACCTCGTTGATGTCCTTGAGGTCGTAGTCCAGCTCGGCCTCCTGGGCGGCGGCGAGCAGATGCAGGATCGTGTTCGTGGAGCCGCCCATGGCGATGTCGAGCGCCATGGCGTTCTCGAAGGCGGCGCGGGTGGCGATGTTGCGCGGCAGGACGGACTCGTCGCCGTCCTCGTAGTAGCGCTTGGTGATCTCCACGACCGTGCGGCCGGCGTTCTCGTAGAGCGCCTTGCGGGCGGTGTGGGTGGCCAGGACCGAGCCGTTGCCGGGCAGCGACAGGCCGATGGCCTCGGTCAGGCAGTTCATCGAGTTGGCGGTGAACATGCCGGAACACGAACCGCAGGTCGGGCAGGCGTTCTCCTCGATGCGCAGCACGTCCTCGTCCGAGACGCTGTCGTTGACCGAGTCGACGATGGCGTTGATCAGGTCGAGCTTGCGGACCGTGCCGTCCACGAGGGTGGCCTGGCCGGCCTCCATCGGGCCTCCGGAGACGAAGACCACCGGGATGTTCAGCCGCATCGCGGCCATCAGCATGCCCGGGGTGATCTTGTCGCAGTTGGAGATGCAGATCAGCGCGTCGGCGCAGTGCGCCTCGACCATGTACTCGACGGAGTCCGCGATCAGGTCGCGGGAGGGCAGCGAGTAGAGCATGCCGCCGTGGCCCATGGCGATGCCGTCGTCGACGGCGATGGTGTTGAACTCGCGGGGGACGGCGCCGGCGGCCCGGATGGCGTCGGAGACGATCCGGCCGACCGGGGCGAGGTGGGTGTGGCCGGGCACGAACTCGGTGAAGGAGTTGGCCACGGCGACGATCGGCTTGCCGATGTCCTCGCTCGCTACACCCGAGGCCCGCATAAGGGCGCGGGCGCCCGCCATGTTGCGGCCATGGGTAACGGTGCGGGACCTCAGCTCAGGCACGATGGTCACTCCCTCGGAAATCATGTAGCAGCTGAGTCCGAGGTTACGCTCTTGATCCAAGATCTGGACGCCGACTCCGGCATGTGAGACGACCGCCCAGAGTGCGGACGGGGTCGGCCCTCCTCCTCGACCACAGATGAACACTTCCCACACTTCCCGGGGGCCGCGCGGAATGCCTTCCGGTGGCCGTGCGGAATACCTCCCGGTGGCCGTGCGTTGTGGCCCCGCAGGGGGCCCTCGCGTCCCCTACGGGATCCGTTCGCCCCTCCCCTACGGGCCAGGGCGGGCATCCCCTACGGCTGGGTCAGGTACCGCTGGAGCGTCGGCGCGACCATCGCGATGATCTCCTCCGTGTCCGCGGAGGCGACCGGGTCCATCTTGATCACATAGCGCAGCAGCGCGATGCCGATGAGGTGGCTCGCGGCCAGCTGCACCCGGAACTCGGGGTCGGGGACGCGCAGTTCGCCCGCCAGCCGCTGCAGCATCCGGCGCTCGATCAGCCCGCGCAGCACCGCCGCCGCGGTGTCGTTCGTCAGCGCCGAACGCATGATCGCCAGCAGCGGCGGCCGGCTGACCGGGTTCTCCCAGACACCGAACATGAAGCGGGCCATCCGCTCGCCCACCTCGGCGCCGCCGCCCACGAGGGCGTCGGGCATGGTCAGCGCGGGCGCGAAGGACAGCTCGATGGCCGCCGCGAAGACCTGCTCCTTGGTGCCGAAGTAGTGGTGCACCAGCGCCGCGTCCACCCCGGCCGCCTTGGCGATACCGCGCACCGAGGTCTTGTCGTAGCCGCGCTCGGCGAACTCGGTACGGGCCGCGGCCAGGATCCGGTCCCGGGCGCCGGGCCCGGCCTCGGCGGCGGCACGTGCCGGGCGTCCCCGGCGGCGGGCGGGCCGCTCGGGCGACTCGTCCGCGGGCTCGCTCACGAACCCGGGACCCGGCTCGGCGAGGCCAGATGCAGCCGGGTGAAGGCCAGCGCCTCGGCCAGGTCGGCCTCGCGTTCGGCGGCGGACATCGCCCGGCGGGTGTTGACCTCGACGACCACATGCCCGTCGAAGCCGGTGGCGGCCAGCCGCTCCAGCACCTCCGCGCAGGGCTGGCTGCCGCGCCCCGGCACCAGGTGCTCGTCCTTGGCGGAGCCGTTGCCGTCGGCGAGGTGGACGTGCGCCAGCCGGTCGCCCATCCGCTCCACCATCGCCAGCGCGTCGTTGCGGGCGGTGGCGGTGTGCGACAGGTCGACGGTGAAGTGCCGGTAGTCGTCGTTGGTGGGGTCCCAGTCCGGGGCGTACGCCAGCATCTCGCGGTCCCGGTAGCGCCACGGGTACATGTTCTCGACGGCGAACCGCACGTCCGTCTCGCCCGCCATCCGCCACACCCCGCGGACGAACTCCCGGGCGTAGCTGCGCTGCCAGCGGAACGGCGGGTGGACGACGACGGTGGAGGCGCCGAGCTTCTCGGCAGCGTTGCGGGCGCGCTGCAGCTTGACCCACGGGTCGGTCGACCAGACCCGCTGGGTGATCAGCAGACAGGGCGCGTGCACGGCCAGGACCGGTACGCCGTGGTAATCGGAGAGCCTGCGCAGCGCCTCGACGTCCTGGCTGACCGGGTCGGTCCACACCATGACCTCGACGCCGTCGTAGCCCAGGCGCGCGGCGATCTCGAAGGCCGTCGCCGTCGACTCCGGATACACCGAGGCCGTGGACAGCGCGACCTTCGCATCCGGGATGCGCACCACTGGCTCTGTCACGAGGGACAGCGTACGGGCCGCACCTGTACCGGGGGCAGGAGATCCGGACGGCCACGGCCCCTGTCGGCGCAGGTCTCCCCGCCCCGTGAGAGCACCGTGGCCGGTGGGGCTGGGGCGATGCGCGTGGCACCCCTCCCGTGCGGGCGTGACGAGTCTCACGCGGGCAGATGGTCCAGCCGCCGCAGGATGACGCCCTCCCGCAGCGCCCACGGGCAGATCTCCAGCGTCTCCACCCCGAACAGGTCCATCGCGGCCTCGGCGACCAGCGCCCCGGCCAGCAGCTGCCGCGCCCGGCCGTCGGACACCCCGGGCAGCGCGGCGCGCTCCTTGACGGTCATCGTGGCCAGCCGCGGCACCCACTCCTCCAGATTCCTGCGGGTCAGCTCGCGCTGGACGTACAGGCCCTCGGCCGAGCGCGCGGCGCCCGCGATCCGGGCCAGCTGCTTGAAGGTCTTGGACGTGCCGACGACCTGGTCGGGGGTCCCGTACCGGGTGAACTCGCTCACCACCTTGGCGATCTCGGCCCGTACCCGGCGGCGCAGCGCTCGCACGTCGTCCGGGTCGGGCGGGTCGCCCGGCAGGTAGCTCGCCGTGAGCCGGCCGGCGCCCTGCGGCAGCGACACCGCCACGTCCGGCTCCTCGTCGAGGCCGAAGGCGATCTCCAGCGAGCCGCCGCCGATGTCCAGCACCAGCAGCCGGCCGGCGGACCAGCCCAGCCAGCGGCGGGCCGCGAGGAAGGTGAGCCGCGCCTCGTCCTCACCGGAGAGCACCTGCAGCTCGACGCCGGTCTCCAGGGCGACCCGGCGCAGCACCTCCTCGCCGTTGGACGCCTCGCGCACCGCGGACGTGGCGAACGGCAGCACACTCTCGACGCCCTTGTCCTCGGCCACCTGCAGCGCCTCCAGGACGGTCGCCACCAGGCGCTCCACCCCGGCTTCGCTTATGGCACCGGCCTCGTCGAGGAGTTCGGCAAGGCGCAGCTCCGCCTTGTGCGAATAGGCGGGCAGCGGGCGCGCGCCCGGGTGCGCGTCCACCACCAGGAGATGGACCGTATTCGAACCCACATCGAGGACACCGAGTCTCATACGGGGAAACCTACTGCGCCGGTGGCCCGCTCCTCACGGCGCGGTGGTTCCCGGCCCGCGGCCCGCTGCGCGCCAGGACTCGCGCCGGGGCCGGATTCGGCAATTCCTCAAGGCCGTACCGACCCCCGTACGCTGGTCCTGTGGCAAAGACGAAAAAGGCGAAGCACGAAAAAGCGCTGAAGAAGGACGAAAAGCGGCGCGCCCGGGCGGCTGCTGGGGCGCAGCCCCCGGCCGACGAGGTCGGCCTCGACTTCGCCCGCGCGTGGGTCACCTTCCCCGACCCGGCCGACGACGAGCAGCTCTTCCGCTGCGACCTGACCTGGCTGACCTCCCGCTGGACCTGCATCTTCGGCAGCGGCTGCCAGGGCATCCAGGCCGGCCGGGCCGACGACGGCTGCTGCACGCTCGGCGCGCACTTCTCGGACGACGACGACGAGAAGCGGGTGGCCCGGCACGTGGCGCGGCTCACGCCCGACCTGTGGCAGTTCCACGACGTCGGCACGCAGAGCGGCTGGGTCGAGGAGGACGACGACGGCGAGCGGCAGACCCGCCGCTGGCAGGGCTCGTGCATCTTCCAGAACCGCCCCGGCTTCCCGGCCGGCGCGGGCTGCTCGCTGCACATCCTCGCGCTGCGCGAGGGCCGCGAACCGCTGGAGACCAAGCCGGACGTCTGCTGGCAGCTGCCGATCCGGCGCACCTACGACTGGATCGACCGGCCGGACGACACCCAGGTGCTGCAGGTGACCATCGGCGAGTACGACCGGCGCGGCTGGGGCCCCGGCGGCCACGACCTGCACTGGTGGTGCACGTCCGCGACGTCGGCGCACGGTGCCGGTGAGCCGGTGTACGTCTCGTACAAGCCGGAGCTGACCGAGCTGATGGGCAAGAAGGGCTACGCCAAGCTCGCCGAGCTGTGCGAGGAGCGGCTGGCGGCGACGCTGCCGATGGCGCCGCATCCGGCGGATCCGAGGCCGGCGAAGCCGGGGAAGCCGGGGAAGCCAGCGAAGCCGGAGAAGTCCGCGGAGTCCGCGCAGCCTGCGGCGTCCGCGAAGGAGAAGGGTTCCGCGGCGGAGAAGGGTTCCGCGGCGGAGAAGGGTTCCGCGCAGTAGACGAGGCCCGCGCGGCCCTGGGGCGGGACGGCGGCGTCGCTTGCCACCGTGGCGTCGCCTTCCCCGGCGGGCCGTGAGGCCTTCCCGGCGGGCCGTGGCGCATTCGCTGCCCGGCCCGCCGTCGTGCTGTCTCAGCCTGCGGGGTGCGTGGTGTTCGACGGCCTCGAGGTCGGTTCCGGGGTGGTCGGGGATGGCGTCGGCGTGGAAGCCGTGGGAGTGGGCGTGGGGGACGGGTCCGCCGGGGTCGGCGTGGGCGTGGACGCCGGGCCCGAGGGGGTCGGCGCCGGTTTGGTGGGCGTCGGGTCCTGCGGGCCGGGGCCCGGCTCCGGGGCGCCGAAGCCCTCCATCGTCACGGCGGTCCTGCCCGGTCCGATGGCGATCCTGGCCCGCCACCGGCCCGCGGGCTCCCGGTCGTGGTCGACATAGACCGTGATCGTCGTGGACTGCCCCGGCCGCAGCGAGCCCGCCGTATGGCTCATCAGCAGCCACGGCGCACCCGACGAGGCCGTCCAGCGCACCGGCGCACCCCCCGAGGCGCTGAGCGTGATGACCGTCGTCCCGCCGCTCGGCTGCGCGGCCACCGTCAGCCGGCCCGGGCCCCGGGCCGCCCGGCCGGCCCGCTCGCCCGACCGCGGCGCACCGCCGTCCCCGTCGACCACCTCGACGGACACGTCCGACAGTCCCGCGCCGGCGCGGGAGCCGGGCTCGGGCGTCGTCCGGGCGTTGCCGGCGTTCTCGTACGGGCGGCCGCCCAGCTGCGCGCCGCTGTCCGTGTCGCTGGCCGTCACCGCCGGTGATTCGTTCGCGGCCTCCCCGGTGGCGGGCGCGCCGCGGTAGGCCGCCCACAGGGCCAGCACCGGCGCCGCCACCACCGTGGCGACGACGGTGGTGGTCAGCGCCCGGGCCCGCAGCCTGCGGCGCCGGGCGGCCCGGTCCGTGGGGGCGCCCACGGGGAAGCCGTCGCGGTCGTAGCGAGGAGAACCGTTTGCCCCGCGTGCCCGGCCACCGCGGCCGACGCCGGGCACGCCCTCCGCGCGCCCCGACCGGGAGCGCCGGGCCGCCGCCAGCGCGGCCAGCACGGCCTGTCCGGGAGCGCCGACCAGCGGCAGCGTGCCCCGGGCCACCGGCTCGGTGCCCGGCCACGACCCCGGCACGGTTGCCCGTTCGGCGGTCCGCCGGCACTCGGCGCAGTCGTCGACATGGCGCACCAGCTCCCGGCTCAGCGCCGCGCCCAGCAGCATCTGGCTGTCGCCCGCCAGCCGCGCGACCTCCCGACATCGCCCCGACTCGACGACGGCCAGCGCCGCCCGGGTCCGTTCGACCTCGCAGGACGCGGTGGCCAGCAGCGCGCGGGTGGCGATCGGGTCGGCGCCGAGCACCGCGGCGACCTCGTCGGCGGAGAGGTGATGGCGCACCGAGAGCTCCAGCGCCTCGCGCTGCTCGGGGGTGGTGCCCGCGGCCTCCGGCCAGGCCAGCGCGGCCAGTTCCCGCTGCCGCCGCTCGGCGTCGCGGACGGCCGCGGGACCCGCGGAGCCGGCCGGTGCGCCGTCCGAAGCGCCGCCTGGTGTGGCGCCCGGCTTGCCGGCCGCGGTGCCGCCCGGCCTTCTGGCGGACCCGGTCCGCTCGGCGAGCCGGCGCAGGCAGGCCCATCGGGCCAGCGCGTAGAGCCAGGAGCGGTGCAGTGCGGGGTCGCCTGGGCGCCGGCCGCGGCGTTGCTCCGCGAGCGCGAGCATCTCGCCGAGCACCGCCGCCGCCGCGTCGTGGTCGCACAGGACGGACAGGCAGTACGTGAACAGCCCGTCCAGATACGGCTCGTAGCCGTCGTCGCGTTCGCCCGGGCCGAGCGGCTCGGGCCGCTCGGGCCGCTCGGCGGGCTGCGGCCGGCTCCGGCGCCGGCCGTCGCCGCGCGACCGGTGTGCGCCGGTGGAGTGCGTGGGGTGCTCGGGCCTGCTGCTCATCACCCCGGCGACGGTAGGGGGATGATGAAGCCAGGCCTGCTCGCCCGGCACACTTTTAACCCTTACGGGTGACCTTCTCCCTCAAAAGGGGACATGAATCGGCCATTCGGGCAAGGACGCGCTCGGCGTGCGCCACCCGCTCGGCGCAACCGGACGGCGACAGAGACCGCGACAGAGACAGGGACGGGGCGGAGCCCACCGGTGTCCCGCTCCGCGAGGACTCGGCGGAGGGCGTTGTCAGACCCCGCCGCTACGGTGACCCCATGGCAACGCGTAAAACGTCGGGCAAGGAGCGTCCCTCCTACCGCTGCACCGAATGCGGCTGGACCACCGCGAAGTGGCTCGGCCGCTGCCCCGAGTGCCAGGCGTGGGGCACCGTCGAGGAGTTCGGCGGCACCCCCGCGGTGCGCACCACCGCGCCCGGCCGTGTCACGACGGCCGCACTGCCCATCGGCCAGGTCGACGGCAAGCAGGCCGCCGCCCGCTCCACCGGCGTGGACGAGCTGGACCGGGTGCTGGGCGGCGGCCTGGTCCCCGGCGCCGTCGTGCTGCTGGCCGGCGAACCGGGCGTCGGCAAGTCCACCCTCCTCCTGGACGCCGCCGCCAAGGCCGCCTCCGACGCCCACCGCACGCTCTACGTGACCGGCGAGGAGTCCGCGAGCCAGGTACGGCTGCGCGCCGACCGCATCGGCGCCATCAACGACCACCTCTACCTGGCCGCCGAGACCGACCTCTCCGCCGTCCTCGGCCACCTCGACACCGTCAAGCCCTCCCTCCTCGTCCTCGACTCCGTCCAGACCGTCGCCTCCCCGGAGATCGACGGCGCGCCCGGCGGTATGGCCCAGGTCCGCGAGGTCGCCGGCGCCCTGATCCGCGCCTCCAAGGAACGCGGCATGTCCACGCTCCTGGTGGGCCACGTCACCAAGGACGGCGCCATCGCCGGCCCCCGCCTCCTGGAACACCTCGTCGACGTCGTCCTGCACTTCGAAGGCGACCGGCACGCCCGCCTCCGCCTCGTGCGCGGCGTCAAGAACCGCTACGGCACCACCGACGAAGTCGGCTGCTTCGAGCTGCACGACGAAGGGATCACCGGCCTCACCGACCCCTCGGGCCTGTTCCTGACCCGCCGCGCCGAGCCGGTGCCCGGCACCTGCCTGACGGTCACGCTGGAGGGCCGCCGCCCGCTGGTCGCCGAGGTCCAGGCGCTGACCGTCGACTCCCAGATCCCCTCGCCCCGGCGCACCACCTCCGGCCTGGAGACCTCCCGGGTCTCGATGATGCTGGCCGTCCTGGAGCAGCGCGGCCGGATCAGCGCCCTGGGCAAACGCGACATCTACAGCGCGACGGTCGGCGGCGTGAAGCTCACCGAGCCCGCCGCCGACCTCGCCGTCGCCCTGGCACTCGCCAGCGCCGCCAGCGACACCCCCCTGCCCAAGAACCTGGTCGCCATCGGCGAGGTGGGCCTCGCCGGCGAGGTCAGACGCGTCACCGGCGTCCAGCGCCGGCTCTCCGAGGCGGCCCGGCTCGGCTTCACCCACGCCCTGGTCCCCGCCGACCCCGGCAAGATCCCCGACGGGATGCGGGTCCTGGAGGTCGCCGACGTCGGACAGGCCCTGAGCGTCCTGCCCAAGCGGGTACGCCGGGAGGCCCCACAGGACGAGGGCGCACGCCGGTAGACTTTGCCCTGGTCTCGCCCGTCACCGCAGAATTGCCTGCCGGCCACGTACGCTCCGCTGGTACGCCAACCGCAGCAATGGGGCGAGCGGCCTGCGGACCGACAGACCGTGTGACGGAGGAGTGCAGTGGCAGCCAACGACCGGGCATCGACTCCCGGCAGGTCCGGTGGGAACCCCGGCACCGAGAGCCTGATGCGCGCCTCGCTGAGCGCCGTCGCGCCCGGTACCGCACTGCGCGACGGCCTGGAGCGCATCCTGCGCGGCAATACCGGCGGGCTGATCGTCCTCGGCTTCGACAAGACCGTCGAGACCATGTGCACCGGCGGCTTCGTCCTCGACGTCGAGTTCACCGCCACCCGCCTGCGCGAGCTGTGCAAGCTCGACGGCGCCCTGGTCCTCGACAAGGACATCACCAAGATCCTGCGCGCAGGCGTCCAGCTGGTCCCCGACGCCTCCATCCCCACCGAGGAGACCGGCACCCGCCACCGCACGGCCCAGCGCGTCTCCATCCAGGCCGGCTTCCCCGTCGTCTCGGTCAGCCAGTCCATGCGCCTGATCGCCCTGTACGTGGACGGCGAGCGCCGCGTCCTGGAGGAGTCCGCCGCGATCCTCTCCCGCGCCAACCAGGCCCTGGCCACCCTGGAGCGCTACAAGCTCCGTCTGGACGAGGTCGCCGGCACGCTCTCCGCACTCGAAATCGAGGACCTGGTCACGGTCCGCGACGTCACCGCGGTCGCCCAGCGCCTGGAGATGGTCCGCCGGATCGCCACCGAGATCGCCGAGTACGTCGTCGAGCTCGGCACGGACGGCCGGCTCCTCACCCTCCAGCTCGAAGAGCTGATCGCCGGCGTGGAGCCCGAGCGCGAGCTGGTCGTCCGCGACTACGTCCCCGAACCCACCGCCAAGCGCTCCCGCACGGTCGCCGAAGCGCTCTCCGAGCTCGACGCCCTGACCCACACCGAGCTGCTCGAACTCCCCATCGTGGCCCGCGCGCTGGGCTACAGCGGCGCCCCCGAGACCCTGGACTCCGCCGTCTCCCCGCGCGGCTTCCGCCTGCTGGCGAAGGTCCCCCGCCTCCCCGGCACGGTCATCGACCGCCTCGTCGACCACTTCGGCGGCCTGCAGAAGCTGCTCGCGGCCAGCGTCGACGACCTCCAGACCGTCGACGGCGTGGGCGAGGCCCGCGCCCGCTCGGTACGCGAGGGCCTGTCCCGCCTGGCGGAGTCGTCGATCTTGGAGCGGTACGTCTAGCGGTATGTCTGGCGGGACGTCTAGCGGGACGTCTAGCGGGCCACTGAAGGTACGTCCGGGGGCACCAGGACTTGGCTTTCCGACCCTGACCCACCGGACAGTCCCTAGGTAGCGCGGCCTGGTTCTTCGGGTCCTCCTTGGCTGGCGTCCTTCCCCAGCTCACACCCGTGTTAGCCGGACGTTAGCGGCGCGGCATCCCTGCGATAGCGGCCCCGAGCAGAGTGGGTGACGTACCGAGGAAACAACGACACCGACCGCCCCGGGGGACCTGAAATGAGCTCCAGCACCACTGTCCGCTCCGCTCGTCGCCGCACCCTTCGCATCGCCGTCGCGGCCCTGACCGCAGCCGCCGGCCTTACGCTGACCGCCTGCTCCGGCTCGGACGCCACCGGCACGAAGCCCACGGCGCACACGGAAACGGGCACGGCCGGCGCCGAGTCCAGCGGCGCGGGCTCCTCCGCCGGAGCGCAGGACTCCGGCGCCCAGGCGAGCCCCGGCACCAAGGCCGACACCAAGACGGGCGCCACGGGCAAGCAGTCGGGCGGCGCGCACGGCGCCGGCGGTGGCAAGGCGGGCTCGGGCGTCGAGCGGTGCCACACCTCCGGCCTGAAGGCGACGTTCGCCACGGGCGGCGATGCGATCCCGGACCCGGACGCGGCCGGGGCGACCACCGCCAGCGTCGTGCTGACCAACAAGGGCAGCCGCAGCTGCACGATCGGCGGCTTCGCGGGCGTGGACCTCAAATCCGAGAACGGCGGCCAGCGCTGGTCGCTGGCCCGCTCGTCGGCCAAGCACGGCTCGATCACCCTGGGGCCCGGGGACAGCACCGACTTCACGATCAACGTCGCCATGACCAAGGAAGACAAGGGCTTCTACCAGCCCGCCTACGCGGACATCACCCCGCCCAACGAGACCAAGTCGATCACCATCAAGTGGCCCTGGGGCACCCTCGTCGACCAGCGCGGCGCCACCCACCCGGCCACCTTCGTCAACCCCATCGGCTGACCACCCCGCCCCCGCCCCGGACATGAGCCCGGGACATCTCTGAGCGGGACCAGCTCAGAGCGTGCAGCTCCAGCTCTCCACCCGGCGAGGACTCGTCCCGCCGACGCCGCGCCAAGAAAGTCCGCTGCCCCCGTGTGTCATACCGGGCCGCGCCAAGAAAGTCCGCTGCCCGGTATGACACACCGGGCAGCGGACTTTCCGCTTCACGGGTCCACGCTCAGGCGCCGGCCCCCATTGACATTGACGCCCGCACGCCGCGACGAACAGGCCGTGCAGCCGCCCCCCCCATGAGCCACCACCGCCTGCGCCTACCGCAGGGCCGCCGCCTCCTTCTCCTCCGTCAGCCCCACCGACGGCCGGTCCGGACGCTGCGGCGCCGTCCCGCCGATGGACCGCAGCCAGGACCAGGTGTCCGCCACCGTCTCGCCGACGGGGCGGCAACGCAGCCCCGTCGCCAGCGCCTTGGAGACATCCGCGCCGTACATCGTGTCGTGCATCTCGCCCGGAGGCAGCCAGACCGGCAGCTCGGTCCACGGCTCGATGCCGGCGGCGAGCACGTCCTCGGGGGCGGTCCAGCGCAGCTCCGCGTCCGAGCCGGTGACCTTCACACAGCTCTCCAGCAGCTCACCCATGGTGGCGTGGCCGGTCCCGCTCACCAGGTTGTACGCCCCGCCGAGACCGGACCGCACGGCGTCGAGGGTCCACTCGGCGAGATCGCGGACGTCCACATACTGAAGGGCCGTCTCCCGCGGACCGGGCGCCAGCACCGCGCCACCGCGGGCGATCCGGCCCAGCCACCACGGCAGCCGCCCGATGTTCTCGTACGGCCCGAGGATCAGGCCCGCGCGGACCAGCAGCGCCCGGTCCCCGAAGGCGTCGAGCGCGGCCAGTTCGGCGCCCCGCTTGGCCGCCGCGTAGTCGCCGGAGTCCGTCGCGTCGGCGGACCCGGCCACCACCGGGCCGTCCTCGCCGAGGCCGTACGCCGCCGGGTACGCGTACACGGACCGGCTGGAGACGTAGACGTAGCTCCGGGCCCGGCCGGCCAGCAGACGCGCCGCATCCCGTACGGCCACGGGCGCACCGCTCCACGTATCGACGACGGCGTCCCATGCGCCGTCCTCCAGCGTCGCGAGCCCCGCGGCGTCCGTCCGGTCGCCGTGCAGCGCGGTCACGCCCTCCGGCGGCGCGTGGGTCCCGCGATGGAAGACCGTCACCTGCCAACCCCGCGCCAGCGCCGCCTCGGTGACCGCTCGGCCCACGAACTCCGTTCCGCCCAGCATCAGTAGTCTCATGACGGCGACTGTGCCGGAGGCCCGCGGGCGAGACCAGCACCACACGCTCTCAGCGGAATCGCCCAGAGCGATCAGCCTCCGCGCGGCGGACGGCCCTGGCTGCGGATATCAGCGGCTCTGGCCGCGGAGGTCAGCCGCCCTCGACGCGGGCGTCACCCCTCAAGTCGCCAGCGGCAAACCGCAACTCGGTACGTCAGTCCTCATCCAGGACGAACGACGTACGGACCGCCTTCAGGCCCGGCACCTTCGCCTCGATCAGATACTTGCCGGCCGGCACCGTCGCCGAACTCGGCGTCGCGCACCGCGGGGCACTGGCGTGGCGGTCCCACCCGAGGGTGCGCTTCACGGAGCCCTCGGCCGGCACCTTCAGCAGCGCGGGGGCGGTGCCCGACGGGCAGTCGTTCGAGGCCCACACCGGGTCGTCTCCGGCGGTGTCGGTGATGGTGACCACCGCGGCCTTCTGCCCGAGGTCCACCTTGCAGGCCGCACCGGCCGTGTTCTTGACCGTCAGCTCGAACGTCGGCCGCTTACCGGGCGCGTAGGACTCCTTGACGCTACGGAGGGCCAACTCCACCTTGGGTGATGCACAGTTGGGGAGGGACGAACCGGCCGGCACCGCGCTTCCGGAGCCCTGACCGATCGGACCACTGCCGGACCCCGAACCGGAACCGCCCGAGCCGGAGCCGCCACCGGCACCGCCGCCGTCGGAGGCTCCCGAACCGCCGCCGGAGCCGGAGTCCGAGCCCGACTCCCCGCCGCCGCTCGACTCGTCGCGCCCGCCCGGCTTTTGAGTGATCGCCGGGCCGGTGGAGGAGGGGCCGGGCGTGATGGACGTCGCGGGTCCCTTGCTGTGCGAACCGCCCTTGCCCTCATCGCTGTTCGCGCCGCCGTCGCCACCCAGATTGAGGGCCCAGACGACCAGAACGGTGAGCAGGACGACGATGGCCAGCGCAACGGCCCTCCGCCGCCAGTAGATGGAGGAGGGAAGCGGCCCGATCGGATTGCGCAGTGATCCCACGCGGAAACTCTACGAGAGATCCGTGGCCACACCGGCCACTACCCGCCGCATCCGGCTGCAACTTTTCCCATTATCGGCCCGGAGTCGGCTCGCCGGCCGCGTTTACCGCCGTAACGGGCCTGATGCCCCGTTAGGCGAGGTCTGCTCCCTCCGGCCTTACTTTCGCCGGGTACCCCCTCCCGCTTTCACCAGGTACCGCGTCCCGCTCCCTCCGGGGCCCCTTCCCGCTTTCGCCGGGTTCCGCTCCTCATCGCCGGTTACCCCCTTCCGACGTCCGTACGCCGCACCGGCGCCGCCACGGCCGTACCGTTGATGATCATGAACAGCATCGACCTCTACCGCGATCTCACCGACCTGGCGCACGACGCGCCCAACTGGCTCCGCACCCTCGCCGACATCGGCACCGAGGGCGGGTTGCTGCTCCTGATGGCGGTGGCGGTCCTGGGGTGGTGGCGGTCCCGCAGCGGCACGGCGCGAAGCGTCGCGCTCGCGGTGCTGGTGCCGATAGCCACCGCGGTCGCGTACCTGCTGAGCGAACTGATCAAGAGCCTGATGGACGAGGAGCGCCCATGCCGTGCGGTGGCGGGCGCGGCCGCCTCGATCGTGCCCTGCCCGCCCGAGGGCGACTGGTCCTTCCCCAGCAACCACTCGACGATCGCCGCGGCGCTGGCGGTCGGCATCGCCATCGCCTGGCGGGCCACCGCCTGGGCGGCACTGCCGATCGCCCTGCTCACCGGCTTCTCCCGGGTGTTCGTCGGCGTCCACTACCCGCACGACGTGGCCGCCGGCCTGGCCCTGGGCGCGGCGGTGGCGGCACTCGGCGCGGCACTCCTCGGCCCTCCGGCGACCGACCTGGTCCTGCGAATGCGGGCGGGCCGGTGGCGGGTGCTGGTCGAGGCCTAGGAACTACGAGGCGCTTACTGGCTTAGGCACTACGGGGCGCTTGCCGGCTTAGGCAGTACGGGGCGCTTGCCGGCTTAGGCGCTACGGGGCGCTGGCGGAAGAACTACAGGGCGCAACGCGGCGCTATAGACGCCATGGGGGCCATGAGGGGCATGAGGGGCATGGGGCCATGGAGCGCCGCACGGGGCTACGGGCGCTATGGAGCGCCGCACGCGGATACAGGGACTAGAGGGACTACGGGGCATTCGGTCGCCGCCACTCCTCCTTGTGGCCGAAGCCCTTCCCGTTGTCGATCAGTCGCAGCCAGTCGGGGCGCAGCTCCCACAGGGTGGTGCGCTCGAGTGCGGCGCGGAGCCGGTCGCTCGCCTCGACGAAGGGGAAGCGCTCGGTGTAGGTCCGCCAGCCGGCCGCACGGTCGGCACCGGTCAGGGGCCGGCAGCGGCCCCGGCCCTGTAGCCCCGTCAACCCACTCCACTCCTGGCCGTCCCGCTGCGCGGTGAACGCGACCGGGGCACCGGGCTCGGCGAGGGCCCGGCCGTGCCGGGTCGTGGTCGCGGTGACGAAGTACAGCACGGGGCCGGAGGGCGGACCGGCCGGGGCCGTTCTGGTGCCAGCGCCGGCGCCATCGCCATCACCGGCTCCAGCATCATCGGCTTCATCGGCTTCATCGGTTCCGGCTCCGGCACCGGCACCGGCACCGGCACCATCGCCGTCGCCGGAGCCGGCCGGGTTCGCCGCGCCCAGCGCTTCGGCTGCGTACAGCACCGCGCAGGCCTGCGGTCCGTCCTCATCCACGTACGCAAGCGTCATGGTCGTATGCGCGGCCAGCGCCCGCCGGATCGCCACGGGGCAGGCCGCGGCTTCGCCCACTGCGCCCGCGTCCGCCACGGCGCCAGCTTCGCCCGCGTCGTCCGCCTCCGCCGCGCGGCCTGTACCCGCCGCGCCGCCGGTGGCCTTCGTACCGCCGCTGGCTGCTCTGCCGCCGTCGGCTTCCGTATCGCTCATGCCGTGTCCGCTCCACTCTCCGCCGCGCGCCCGCATCCCTGCTCCGCCCTGCGCCCGCATCGCCGCGCCCCCTGCGCCTGCATCCCTACTCCGCCACGTGTCCGCATCCCTCTCCGTGACGCACCGGCATCCTCGCTCGCTCGCCGCCTCCACTATTCAAGCAACGATTACGGAGAGTAATCAGTCCCCTCGGATTGTAGTCGCAGGTCCGGGCCCGCTCCGAGCCTTCTCGGTTCACCCGTCTCAAGCCTGGCCCTACCTCCCCTTCCGCAGGCCACCCGCTTCAAGCCCGGCCCTCATCGGCCCGTCACCGACCTCCCGCCGGGCCGCCGTCGGCTCGTCATCAGCCCGTCGGCGGCCCGTCGTCGGCCCGTCGTCGGCTCATCGTCGACCTCCCGCTAGCCCGCCGTCGGCTCGTCGTCGGCTCGTGCGTACCGCCGGTAGCCGCCACCCGTGCGCATGTAGTCGTCCTGCGTGCGGGTGGGCGTTCGGCGGGGCGGGCCCGGCGCGTTTCCCGGGTGCCCCTGGACGTGCCAGGATCGACGGTGCCATGACTTCGACGCCTGTCACCTCCACTGCCACGACCGCCGCCGCCGAGACCGCTTCCGCCGCCATCCCGGCCGCGGGGGCCGCAGACGGGACCGCGCTGCACGGCCTGGTCACCGACTGGTTCGACGAGCACGCCCGCGATCTGCCCTGGCGCCGCCCCGAGGCGGGCGCCTGGGGCGTGATGGTGAGCGAGTTCATGCTGCAGCAGACCCCGGTCAGCAGAGTGCTGCCGGTGTACGAGCAGTGGCTGGCCCGCTGGCCGCGCCCCGCCGATCTGGCCGCCGAGGCGCCGGGCGAGGCGGTTCGTGCCTGGGGTCGGCTGGGCTATCCGCGGCGCGCGCTGCGCCTGCATGCCGCCGCGTCCGCCATACAGGAGCGGCATGGCGGCGACGTGCCGCGCGAGCACAGCCAGCTGCTGGCGCTGCCCGGTGTCGGCGAGTACACCGCCGCGGCGGTGGCGTCCTTCGCGTACGGGCAGCGGCACGCCGTGCTGGACACCAATGTGCGCCGGGTGTTCGCCCGCGCGGTGGCCGGCCGGCAGTACCCGCCGAACGCCACCACCGCCGCGGAGCGCAAGCTCGCCCGTCAGCTGCTGCCCGATGACGAGCGGCTGGCCGCGCGCTGGGCGGCCGCCACGATGGAGCTCGGTGCGCTGTTGTGTACGGCGCGCACGCCGGAGTGTCACCGCTGCCCGATCGCCGCGCAGTGCGCCTGGCGGCTGGCGGGCTCCCCGGCGCACGACGGTCCGCCGCGGCGGACGCAGACGTACGCGGGTACCGACCGGCAGGTGCGCGGGAAGCTGCTCGCCGTGCTGCGCGAGGCGGTGACGCCGGTTCCGCAGCAGGTGCTGGACGCGGTGTGGGACGAGCCGGTGCAGCGGGCCCGGGCGCTGGACGGCCTGGTCTCCGATGGCCTGGTGGAGCCGCTGGGCGGTGGCCGGTACCGGCTGCCGCTGTCGTAGGGCGGGCACGACGGCCGGCATGTCGCGGCCGGGGCGCCTGGCCGTCGCATTGCGGCCATCGGCCCCAGCCGTGGCGCCCCGGTCGTGGCGCCCCAGCCGTGGCGCCCCAGCCGTCGCAACCTGGCCGCCGCGCCTTGGCCGCTCGTCTGCCGAGAGCCTCCGGCCAAGGCGCAGCCGCCCTGGCCACGCCCTGACCTCATGTCAGCACCCCATGTCAGCACCTCATACCAGCGCCTCATGCCGTCGGAACTCGATCCCCGGCAGGCGCGCTCCGTGTTGGTTGAGGGGGGCCTCAGCGCGGCCCGGCGGCCGCCTCAACGTGGCTTGTAGGCCTTGTGGTGGGGGCGCTTGTCCCCCCGGAGTATGACCCGCCTGGACGCGCCGTCCACCCGAGGTATGACCCCCGGAGGGCTGTTACACAACCGACGGTTTTCCGTGCATTCGCTGTGGGCCCGACGCACACTACGCCGCAACACCCCCTCCGTAGCGTCTTCCTCGCGCTGGAGAAGACGACCACCGGCGCGGACAACGTGGGGAATCGCAATGCGGATCGGAGGCGTCGGAATGGCGACCAGCGGCGGCAAGGTACTGGACTTCGAAGAGTACGTTCGTACGCGGCAGGAGGCCCTGCTGCGCAGCGCCCGGCGCCTGGTGCCCGATCCGGTCGACGCGCAGGATCTGCTGCAGACGGCACTGGTGCGCACGTACGGCCGCTGGGACGGCATCGCGGACAAGTCGCTGGCCGACGCCTACCTGCGCCGCGTCATGATCAACACGCGGACGGAGTGGTGGCGGGCGCGCAAGCTGGAGGAGGTGCCCACCGAGCAGCTCCCGGACGCGAGCGTGGACGACGGCACCGAGCAGCGCGCCGACCGTGCCCTGCTGATGGACATCCTCGGGGTGCTGGCTCCCAAGCAGCGCAGCGTCGTGGTGCTGCGGCACTGGGAGCAGATGAGCACGGAGGAGACCGCTGCCGCGCTCGGTATGTCGACGGGTACGGTGAAGAGCACGCTGCACCGTGCGCTGGCCCGACTGCGGCAGGAGCTGCAGATGCGGGACATCGACGCGCGGATGCTGGAGCGCGGCGAGCAGGAGCGGGAGCGGTGCGCGGCCTGACCGTCGGCTCGCGGCATCCGGCACGGAGCGGGACGACGACGATCGGCGCGACGACGAACAGCGCGGCATTATGTGCGGCGGCCCGGCATGAGATGGCCGTCACCCCCGCAGGGGCCGTACGGTTCACGACTCCACGCGCGACAATCACATCAGGAACAGCAGCGGGAGCGGCGGCTGTGCGAGCAGCGCGGTGAGCGGGAGCGGTTTGTCCAGGAACAGGTTGACCAGGATCGGGTTGACCAAAGGCGGCGGCGCGGCCACGGCAGGGGTGGCCGCCGTCGGCCTTTTGCTGGCCGGGTGCAATCCGGGGGGCGAGGGCGTCCGCAGTGAGGGGGCGGCCGGCCATACGCCCGCGCCGAGGGGTGCGGTGAGCAGTGCGCCCAGCCCGACCTCGTCCGCCGGCTTCAAGAAGGTCGACGCCGTCGCGCTGATGAGGGACGACCCGAAGGTCGGCGCGGATGTGAAGAAGTCCCTGTACAAGCCGTGTGCCGCCGATGAGTATCCGGTCGAGGTGACGTATGCGTCGCTGACCGGCGGCAAGTCTCCTGATGTCATCGTCAATGTCATGACCTGCGCGGATTCGGTGGGTATCGGCTCTTACGTCTACCGCAGGGACAGTGGCGCGAAGAGCGGGTATGACAACGTGTATGCGAACGAGCAGCCGTCGGTCTCCGCCGGGGTCAACAAGGGTGAGCTGGAGGTCTCCAAGCAGACCTATGAGGCCGGCGACAAGGTGTGCTGTCCCTCCGGGGAGGACGTGCTGACCTATCACTGGGCGGACGGCCGCTTCACCGAGTTCGCGAAGTACCACACCGACTACAGCAAGACCACCGCCGACGGCCCGCAGCCGGACGACGGCATGGCATCGGAGGGTTGAGACAACCGCATGGCCGAGACCCATGTGCTCTTCGTCGAGGACGACGACGTCATTCGTGAGGCCACTCAGCTGGCGCTGGAGCGGGACGGTTTCGTGGTCACCGCGATGCCCGACGGGCTGGCGGGCCTGGAGGCGTTCCGCGCCAACCGTCCGGACATCGCGCTGCTCGATGTGATGGTGCCGGGCCTCGACGGTGTCAGTCTGTGCCGCCGGATCCGGGACGAGTCGACGGTTCCGGTGATCATGCTGTCGGCGCGTGCCGACTCCATTGATGTGGTGCTCGGGCTGGAGGCGGGCGCGGACGACTACGTCACCAAGCCGTTCGACGGCGCGGTGCTGGTGGCCCGGATCCGCGCGGTGCTGCGCCGCTTCGGTCACGCCAGCGGCCCGGAGGGCGCGCGGCCCGCCGCCGCGGAGGCGGACGATGCGGCGGAGGCGGTGCTGCGGTTCGGTGATCTGGAGGTCGACACTGAGGGCATGGAGGTGCGCAAGGGCGGCGAGAACGTCGCGCTGACGCCCACCGAGATGAGGCTGCTGCTGGAGTTCTCCAACGCGCCGGGTACGGTCCTTTCGCGCGACCGGCTGCTGGAGCGGGTCTGGGACTACGGCTGGGGTGGCGACACCCGGGTCGTGGATGTGCACGTCCAGCGGTTGCGCGGCAAGATCGGCCAGGACCGGATCGAGACGGTCCGCGGCTTCGGTTACAAGCTGAGAGGCTGACACCTCCGGTGGTCAGGCTGGCCCTGCGGACGGGTCTGAGATGGAAGCTCAGCGCCGCGATCGCGCTCGTCGGAGCGCTGGTCGCGATCGCGCTGAGCCTTGTCGTGCACAATGCGGCCCGCCATTCCATGCTCGACAACAGCCGGGACGTTCAGGTCGAGCGGCTCAACTTCACGCAGAAGATCTTCGAGTCCACCAACCGGCTGCAGTTCGGCGCGAAGATCGACGATCCGGCGCTGCCGCCGGCGCTGCGCGCGGAGGTCGCCAAGAACAAGCGGGCGACCTACCTGCAGGACACCGGTGAGACTGCCCCGGAGGTGTGGGCGGCTTCGCCGCTGAGCAACGGCCGGGTGCTGTCGGTCCACGACCGTTTCCCGGACCGCTTCGCCGTCCTGGACGATCTGGATCAGGCGCTGCTGATCGGCTCGACCGCGGTCGTGGTGGGGGGCTGTGCGCTGGGCGTCCTGGTGGGCGGGCGGCTCTCCAGTCGGCTGCGCAAGGCGGCCGCGGCGGCGGGCAAGCTGGCCGACGGTGACACCTCGGTGCGTATCCGCGACGAGGTCGGCGGCGGCCGGGTGCACGACGAGACCGACGATCTGGCCTGGGCGGTGGACGCGATGTCGGACGCCCTGCAGGAGCGCATCGAGGCCGAGCGCCGGGTCACCGCCGATATCGCGCATGAGCTGCGCACTCCGGTCACGGGTCTGCTGACGGCGGCGGAGCTGCTGCCGCCGGGCCGCCCCTCGGAGCTGGTGCGTGACCGGGCGCAGGCGCTGCGCACCCTTGTGGAGGACGTGCTGGAGGTGGCGCGGCTCGACGGTTACGCCGAGCGCGCGGAGCTGCAGGACGTGATGATCGGCGAGTTCGTCTCCCGCCGGGTGCGGGCGCTGGATCCGGAGATCACCGTCGAGGTCGTACGGGACGCGGAGGTCACGACGGATCCGCGTCGCCTGGAGCGGATTCTGGGCAATCTCATCGCCAATGCCGCCCGGCACGGCAAGCCGCCGATCGAGGTGACCGTCGAGGGCCGGGTGGTGCGGGTGCGTGACCACGGCGGTGGTTTCCCCGAGGCGCTGCTGCGGGAGGGCCCCAGTCGTTTCCGTACCGGCAGCAGCGACCGGGCGGGGCGTGGCCACGGCCTGGGCCTGACCATCGCGGCGGGCCAGGCGCGGGTGCTGGGCGCACGTCTGACGTTCCGCAACGCGGATGAGGTCACCGACGGTTCGACGGGCGCCGTGTCCGTCTTGTGGCTGCCGGAGAACGCGCCGACCAATACGGGGAGCTTTCCGGTGATCAGCCTCCCAGAGCGCTAGACGCTGCGCTTGGCTGGCTTCCCACGTTTTCGGCTGGCCCGCCGTGGGGGTTTCGCTTGGTTCGCCTGGCGGCGGGCCCCTCCGCTGCGCTTTGCTGCCGCCGACTCGTCTGGCTTTCGCGCCGTTGCGCCTGCGGCGGGCTGGTGCCGCTGCGCGGGGCGTTTTCGGCAGCGGGTGCGGCCCTCCGGACTCCGTCCTGCGGTCCGCCCCCTCCCGTAAGTGGGGGGAGAGAAGACCGGTGGGGGTCCCCGTGAGCCCTCGCATGCAGGAAGTCGACGGACGGGGCCCGCCCCCACCGGCCTGTCTTCCCACCCACCCACGGGAGGGGACAGACCGTAGGACGAAGTCCGTAGGGCTGTCACCGCACCCGACAAGCCCACGCCCGCCGCAGGCGCAACAGCGAACAACCACCACGGCGGGAAAGCCGACAACGTGGGAAGCCAGCCCAAGCGCAGCGGCACCGGCACGGCGCCGCAGGCGACAACGTGGGATGCAGACTTACTCCGCCTTGGCGGGGCCCCCGCGCAGCGGAACCTCCTTGAGGAACCAGGCTGCGGCGAAGCCGATGATGCTGACGGCGGCGCCCCAGAGGAAGACATGGTGGGTGCCGGAGGCCACCGCGTGCGCGTAGGCGTCCTTGATCATCGGCGGGAGCTGGGCGAGGCCCTTGGGGTCCATCTGCGCTCCGCCGCTGGTGATCTTCTCGCCGGCGGCCTTGCCGAGGCGCTCGACCATCGTGGAGTCCACCTGGTGGGTGAAGATCGCGCCGAAGATCGCGACGCCGAAGGAGCCGCCGATCGTACGGAAGAGGGTGGCGGACGAGGAGCCGACGCCCATGTCCTTCATCTCGACGCTGTTCTGCGCGATCAGCATCGTGGTCTGCATCAGGAAGCCCATGCCGGCGCCGAGCACCGCCATGTAGACGCCGGAGGTGAAGCGGGTGGTGTCGGTGTCCATCAGGGACAGCAGCGCCAGGCCGGCGGTGATCAGGCCGCCGCCGACGACGACGAAGACCTTGTACTTGCCGCTGGCGGTGGTGACCCGGCCGGCGAACAGGGAGACGACCATCATCGCGAGCAGCATCGGCAGCAGCAGCAGGCCGGAGTTGGTGGCCGAGGCGCCCTGCACGGTCTGCTGGAACAGCGGCAGGAACGTCATCGAGCCGAACATCACGAAGCCGACCAGGAAGCCGATGAGCGTGACGAGCGAGAAGTTGCCGTTGCGGAAGATGTGCAGCGGCAGCACCGGCTCGCTGACCTTGCGCTCGACCAGGACGAAGGCGAGGAGCGCGAGTACGCCGAGGAGGGCGAGGCCGATGATCTGGGTGGACAGCCAGTCGTACTCGGTGCCGCCCCAGGTGGTGATCAGTACCAGCGCGGTGATGCCGATGGTGAGCAGCGCGGCGCCCACGTAGTCGATGCGGGTCTGCGACCGCTTCTTGGGCAGGTGCAGCACCGCGGTCACCATGACCAGGGCGATCGCGCCGAGCGGGAGGTTGATGTAGAAGCTCCAGCGCCAGCCGAGGTGGTCGGTGATGGTGCCGCCGACCAGTGGTCCGCCGATCATCGCGACGGCCATGACGCCGGCCATCATGCCCTGGTACTTGCCGCGTTCCCGCGGCGGGATCAGGTCGCCGATGATCGCCATGACGCCGACCATGAGTCCGCCCGCGCCCAGGCCCTGGACGGCGCGGAAGCCGATGAGCTGGCCCATGTCCTGGGCCATGCCGGAGAGCGCCGAGCCGAGCAGGAAGATGGCTATGGACGTGAGGAAGACGCCCTTGCGTCCGTACATGTCGCCGAGCTTGCCCCAGATGGGCGTCGAGGCGGCGGTGGCGAGGGTGTACGCGGTGACCACCCAGGACAGGTGGCTCATGCCGCCCAGCTCGCCGACGATGGTCGGCATCGCGGTGCCGACGATCATGTTGTCCAGCATCGCGAGCAGCATCGCGATCATCAGTGCGAAGAGCACGACCCGTACGCTCGCCGGCTGCTTGCCCGCCCCCGTGCTCTGTGCGGACTCGGGTCGTTCCTCGACCGCGGTCTGCTGTCTTTCCCCCGTCGGGGTCGCAGCCTGCGACTTCCCCATTACTTCACTCCTACTTACTTGCCGCCCGGCTAGTTCGTTACAGTGATGAAGGTAGGCGGGCAACTAGCCGGGCGTCAAGTAAGTTTCCTTGGCGCCCACCCGGGCAGCCCTCTGACCAGTACCGACGACGCAGGAGAGCAGCATGAGCACACCGCAGGCGCGCAGGGGAAACACCCGCCAGCGCATCCAGGACGTCGCTCTGGAGCTGTTCTCCGAGCAGGGCTACGAGAAGACCTCGCTGCGCGAGATCGCCGAGAAGCTCGAGGTCACCAAGGCGGCGCTGTACTACCACTTCAAGACCAAGGAAGACATCGTCATCAGCCTGTTCCAGGACCTGACCAGCCCGATCGACGAGCTGATCGTCTGGGCCCAGGAGCAGCCGCGCACTCTGGAGACCAAGCACGAGCTGATCCGCCGCTACAGCGAGTCCCTGCGCGCGGCCGAGCCGCTCTTCCGCTTCATGCAGGAGAACCAGGCCGCGGTGCGCGACCTGAGCATCGGCGAGCGGTTCAAGGAGCGGATGCTGACCCTCTTCGGCCTGCTGAAGGAGCCCGATTCCGAGCTGTCGGATCAGGTGCGCTGCATCACGGCGCTGTTCTCCATGCATGCGGGCATGTTCGCGATGCAGAACGTCGAAGGCGACCCCGAGGAGAAGCGCAAGGCCATCCTCGAGGTCGCCACAGAACTGGTCACGGCGGCGAACCCGCCGAACCGCCGGCCAGTCCGGCCGGACTCAGCTCAGACGGAAGCGCCGTGAGCCCGCAGGAATCCGGTCGGCTCGATGCCCGTCCCGTAGTTGGGACCGGTACGGACCTCGAAGTGCAGGTGGGGGCCGGTGGAGTTGCCGGTGCTGCCGGACAGGCCGATCAGCTGGCCGGTGCCGACCCGCTGGCCGGGCTGGACCTTGATCTGTGACAGGTGCGCGTACTGGGTGTACATGCCGTTGTCGTGACGGATCACGATCGCGTTGCCGTACGCCGGGCCGTCGCCGCCACCCCAGGGGCCGGCCTTGACGACGGTGCCCTTGTGGACGGACTTCACGGCGGTGCCGGTCGGCACGACGAAGTCCTGACCACTGTGGTTGTGCGACCAGTGGCTGCCGGCCAGGCCGAAGGTCGAGCCGAGGGTGTACTTCTCCACCGGCTTGCCCCAGGCGTTCGCCTTCTTGGCGGCGTCCTTCTTGGCCTTGGCCGCCTTCGCGGCCTTGGCGACCTTGGCCGCCTTGGCGTCGGCGGCGGCCTTGGCCTGCGCGTCGGCCTGGGCGGAGACGGTCTTGCCGACGCCGGAGGTGAGGCTCAGCAGGCCGCCGTCGGCGGCGGAGGCGACACCGGCGCCGAGCGCGGCGGTCACACCGATACCGGCGGCGACAACGGCGGCGCGGTTACGCAGCACGGACTTCTTCGAATTACGTATGGCGGTGAACTTCGACATGCGGGTTTGCCCTCCGGAATTTGATTGGTTTCCCGGCTGCGGACCGGGATCGCCATTCCTTGGTAACCCGCCCGAACCATCCCGCCAAGGGGGCTTTCTACTAACCCGCCCCGTATTGGGCAGCGTGTGGTTCAGGCCCTTGCGCCGTCGATGATCGATCGAACGAAACCCTCTAAACAGGTTCATTTCGGTCATGCATGGCGCCTGCCATACCTGCTCTGATCAGGCTTTTTACCCGTACGTGGCACGGGTGGTGCGCCGCTCGCCCCGCTAGCCGCCCGGCACCCCCGCGCCGGAGCCCGACATCCCCTGCGCCCCGGCGCCGCACTTCCCCTAATTCTTTTAGTAGGCGTCATATCGCCTGTGCGTCATGTCACGCCCGGACGAGATCAAATGCCTTTTCCGTGTGACCCGGGTTACTCGGTTATTTGTGACGTGGGTTACCCGGGCCCGTCGAACGCACCCTTCGGAAGCCGGCGGAATACCGAATTCCGTGACCGCCGCCACACCCTTTCCCGCTAACCTGGCCCGACGGCGTCGGCACCGGCCACGGGGGAGGGCACAGCGCACGATGGACCCGTCAACAGTCGGCGTCCGGCTCGCCTCCGGCGTGGTGGCGCCGCTGGTCCGGAAGCTGTTCGTCAAGGAGGGGCCGGGCGCCGGCCTGACCCCGGCACCCGTACGACTCTCCGCGCTGGTGTCCTTCAAGGGCGAGAAGCGCACGCTGTCCGACAAGGACCTGCGCCGCCTCGCCGCGGAGCTGGTGGACCGCGCCGTCCGCGCCGCCGGCCCCGGCGAGCGCCCGGTCGACGAGGACGAGCAGCAGGCCGTGGCCGACGCCCTCGCCACCACGCTGCGCGGCCTCGGCGACCTCGACATGGACGACGTACAGGCCGTGCGGCTGGGCTCCACCGCCCTGGCCGAGCGCCTGGAGGCGGCCGCCCCGCACGCCGTCCGCGGCCTGTCCCGGGACGCCGAGCTGCTGCACGGCACCCTGCTCGGCACGGCCTGCCTGCACATCGTCCACTTCTTCAGCCGGCGCTCGACCTTCGTGGCCCGCACCCTGGTCCAGCAGAGCCGCAGCCTGGACGACCTGATCACGGTGATCGACGAGTTCCTCGCCCGGTACCCCTCGCAGCCGGCGGCGGACACCGCCTTCGAGCGCAGCTACCTCGCCTACGTGGCGCGCAAGCACAGCCGGCTCACCATCTACGGCATCGACCTGGCCAACTCCCCGGACCGGTGGCCGCTGGACGCGGCGTATATGAGCCTGGAGGCGACGGCGTCGGGCGCGCGCGAGGTGAACCCCCTCGGCGGCCCCTGGGTCGAGGACGATCTCCATCCGATCGGCCCGTCCGCTCCCGCCCCCGCCGACCAGGCCCTGGCCGGCCGCGACCGGGTCCTGCTGCGCGGCGTCGCGGGCTCCGGCAAGAGCACCCTGGTCCAGTGGCTGGCCGTCTCCTGCACCAAGGCGCCCGCTCAGGCGCCCCTCCCCCACCTCTACGGCCGCATCCCCTTCGTCCTCCCGCTGCGCACCCTCACCCGCGACGGCGCGCCCCTGCCCACCCCGGACCGCTTCCTCGCCGCGGTCGGCTGCCCGGTCTCCGGGTCGCAGCCCGGTGGCTGGGCCGACCGCGTGATGTCCTCCGGGCGGGCGCTCCTCCTCGTCGACGGCCTGGACGAGATCCCCGACCGTGAGCGCGAGCAGGCCCGCCGCTGGCTGCGCGATCTGCTCGACGCGTTCCCGGACAACCGGTGGCTGGTCACCACCCGCCCCTCCGCCGTACGCGACGACTGGCTGGCCTCCGACGGCTTCGGCGAGCTGACGCTGTCCCCCATGCGCGGCACCGAGGTCGCCGCGTTCATCGGCCGCTGGCACGACGCGGCCCGTTGCGACGCCGAGGACACCGAACGCCTCGACGCCTACCGGCAGTCCCTGCTGGCCGCCGTCCACACCAAGCAGGACCTCGCGCGGCTGGCCACCAATCCCCTCATGTGCGGGCTGATCTGCGCGCTGCACCGCGACCGCCGCGGCTATCTGCCCACCGGCCGCAAGGAGCTGTACGACGCGGCGCTGTCGATGCTGCTCTCCCGCCGCGACCGCGAACGCGATATGGCCGCCCCCACGGGCATCGAGCTGAGCGAAGAGCCGCAGATCCAGCTGCTGCAGCGGCTGGCGTACTGGCTCATCCGCAACGGCCGTACGGAGCTGGACCGGGAGCGGGCGGAGCGGATCATCGGCGATGCGCTGCCGGCGGTTCCGGCGGCGGCGGAGCAGGGCTCGGCACCGGGCGTCCTGCGGCATCTGCTGCTGCGCAGCGGGCTGCTGCGCGAGCCGACGCCGGGCTCGGTCGAATTCGTCCACCGTACGTTCCAGGACTACCTGGGGGCGAAGGCGGCGGTCGAGGACGGGGACTTCGGGCTGCTGGTGGCGCATGCGGAGGACTCCCAGTGGGAGGACGTGCTGCGGATGGCGGTGGCGCACGCCCGGCCGCGTGAACGGGCGGACTTCCTACGCGGGTTGCTCGCCCGCGGCGACGGCGCCGGGAGCGACGCCGCCCGCCTGCGCGTCCACCTCCTGGCCATGGCATGCCTGGAGCACGCCACGGAGCTCGATCCGCGCGTACGTCAGGAGGTCAACGAGCGGGCGCGGGCGATTCTGCCGCCGCGCAGCCGCGAGGAGTCGAGGCTGCTCGCCGAAGTGGGGCCCCTCGTGCTGGAGCTGCTGCCCGGACCGGACGGTCTGGAGGACGACGAGGCGCAGGAGGTGGTGGTGACCGCCGCGCTCATCGGCTCGGATGCGGGGCTGGAGGTCATGAAACGCTTCCGGGATCACCCCTGGACGGAAACCGGGCACCAGCTTGCGGTTGCCTGGCCCGGATACGATTCGGACCAGTACGCCCAGGAGATCATCCGGCACCTCGCCCCCGAGGTGACCGTCACCGTCACCTCTCGTTCCGAACTGCGCGCGCTCAGAGCACTCGGTGGTCGCCCCCGGGTCTCGGTGAACGGTCCCTTCACCGCACAGGAACTGCTCTACGCGCTGCGGCCCGAGTCCGTCGTGAGCCTGTCCATCATGGGGAACCCAGAGGTCACCGACCTCGCTTTCCTCCGCGAGTTCCCGGCCCTGGAGTGGCTGCAGCTCTGGGACTGTCCCTGCGTCGAAAGCGTCGCTCCACTCGCGGACCATGGCATCCACACCCTGGCCATCTCCGGGCCACCCGACAAAGATGCGCGTACTCCGCACGGACTCAGCCTTCTGCGTCACACACGCGACTTGTTCCTCCACTCGGCGCTCCCGCCGGAAGGCTTGGCCGCACTCCCCGTAGCTGCCCCGTTGAGCCGCCTGACTCTCGGTCAGCCGATCGGCGCGGAATTCACCACCCTGGCGTTCTGGCCCGAGATGCGCAGCGTCCAACTGCACCGCATCACAGACGACTTCGCCGAGGACCAGTGGCACGCACTGGCCTCACTGAGCACACTGGAGGCGTTCTCGTTCGGCTTGGCAGACGAAGACGTCACGCTGCGCATGCCTCGCGGTCTCCGGCTTCCCCACGTCAAGACGCTGAGCATCCTCAACCCATCGCGTCACCCGGCAACGCACTTGAGATATGTGCTGGACTCGGCCCTCCCGGCCTTCCCCGGCGTCCGCACGCTTCAGCTGTACGGCATGATCGATGCCCCCCTCACCCTTCCCCCCTTGACCTCCCTGCCCGACCTCCAAGAGGTCCATCTCTCCCACCTCCACCCCGCGCCCGGCGGCCACCCCCTCCCTCCCGGTACCAAACTGACTGTCTTCCCGCGCCCCCGCACGTAGGCTGGAGGGCACTCCTCAACCGCCCGGCCCAGCACCGCAGTTACGGGAAGCAGCCCATGGATCCCTCCGCCCTTGCCGCCCGCCTGGCGCCGCGCGCCGTCGACCCGCTGATCCGCCGGCTCTTCCGCACCGACGAGCCGGCGGCCGAGCCGGCCGACCGGCCGGTGCGGATCTCCCGCCTGGTCTCCTTCGCCGGTGAGAAGCCGCTGCTGACGGAACGGGAGCTGGACGGCCTCGCGGCGGCACTGGTCGAGCTGGCGACCGGCGGGGAGGAGCCGGCCCTGGCCACCGCCGTGGCCCGCAGTCTCCGGGCGCTCGCCGACATCGAGATGGACGACGTCGAAGCGGCCCGGCTGCTGCCCGCCGAGTTCGCCCGCCGGCTGTGCGAGGCCGTGCCGGGCGGCACCGCGTCCCTGACCGGCGACGCGGCCCGGACACACGGCCTCCTCATGGACGTCGCGGCCCTGCACATCCTGCACTTCCTCACCCAGCGCTCGACGTACGTCGCCCGCACCCTCGTCGAGCAGACCCGTACCCTCGCCGAGCTGGTCCACGGGCAGCGCGCCGCCGTCCCGCCACCGTCCCGCGGGGACCGGGCCGGCGCGGACGCCGCCTTCGAGGCGCGCTACGCCCAGGACACCGCCGCGCTCCACAACCACCTCACGATCTTCGGCATCGACCTCGCCCACTCCCCCGACAGCTGGCCGCTGGACGCCGCCTATCTGGGGCTGCGGTGCGAGTCCGGCTCCCCGGACGGCCGCGAGGGCACCGAGCAGGACGACCCTCCGCTCCCCGCCGAGCAGGCGCTGTCCGGTCGCGACCAGGTCCTGATCCGCGGGGTGGCCGGGTCCGGCAAGACGACGCTGCTGCAGTGGCTGGCCGTCGCCACCGCCCGCGATGAGCTGCCCGAGGCGCTGGCGGCGCTGCGCGGCAGGGTCCCGTTCCTGCTGCCGGTACGCCGCTTCGCCCGCGAGGGCCTGCCCTCCCCGGAGACGTTGGTGAGCGCCGTCGGCTATCGGGACGCCGAGGCGGCGCCGGACGGCTGGGCGCGGCGGGTGCTCGGTGCCGGGCGGGCGCTGCTGCTGGTCGACGGGCTCGACGAGGCCCCGGAGAGCGACCGCGAGCAGCTGCGCGGCAAGCTCGGCGAGTGGGCGGCCCGGTACCCGGGGAACGTCTGGATCGTCACCTCCCGGCCGTCCGCCGTGCCCGCCGGCTGGCTCGCCGCGGAGGGGTTCGGCGAGGTGTCGCTGGCACCGATGAGCCGTGAGGACGTGGCCGCGTTCATCCAGCGCTGGCACCGTGCGGCCGCCCAGCGGAGCCCGGCGGATCTCGACCGGCTCGGCCATTACGAGCGGACGCTGCTCAACGCCGTACGCATCACCCGCGATCTGGGGCGGCTGGCGACCAATCCGTTGATGTGCGGGCTGCTGTGCGCCCTGCACCGCGATCGCCGCGGCTATCTGCCCAACGGCCGCAAGGAGCTCTACGACGCGGCACTGTCGATGCTGCTGGAGCGGCGTGACCGGGAGCGGGCGATGGTCGCCACCGACGGTGTGGAGCTGACCCGGCAGCCCAAGATCCAGCTGTTGCAGAAGCTCGCTCACTGGATGCTGGTCAACGGCCGCTCGGAGATGGATCAGGCGACGGCCGTCGACACCCTGGCCCGGCATCTGCCCGCCATCCCGGACGCGGCCCGCCAGGGCGGCCCGCAGGAGGTGTTCCGGCATCTGCTGAACCGGACCGGGCTGCTGCGTGAGCCCACGCCCGGCACCGTCGACTTCGTGCACCGCACGTTCCAGGACTACCTGTCGGCCCGCGCCGCCGTTCAGCGGCACGACTTCGCCCTGCTGCTCGACCATGCGCACCACGACGACTGGGAGGACGTCATCCGGATGGCCGTGGCGCTGGCCCGCCCCGATGAGTGCGCGGCCCTGCTCGACGGGCTGCTCGCGCCGCACGCGGGCGTACGGGCCGCCGAGGCCCGGCACCGCAAGCTGCTGGCGGCGGCCTGTCTGGAGCACGCCACCGAGCTGGATCCGGCGGTCCGGGCGCGGGTGCGGCGTTTCACCCGCGACATGGTGCGCCCCAGCACTCCGTCGGCGGCCCGTGCCCTGGGCTGGATCGGGCCGATCGTGCTGGAGATGCTCCCCGACCCGGCCGAGGCCTCCGACAGCGAGGCGCAGCTGCTCGCGATCACCGCCACCTCGATCGCGGACGATATGGCGATCGACTATCTGGTGGGGCTGCGTGAGCGGGCGCATCACGACATCCGGGCGCAGCTCGCCGGGGCCTGGCGCCGCTATGACACGGCCCGCTACGCCCGCGAGATCATCGCCCATCTCGAACCGGCCGAGTTGTATTTCCCGGTCTGCGACCTGGAGGAACTGCATGCGCTGCGCCGGCTGGGCGGCCGTCCGCATCTGCGGATCGACGGGTATTTCACCCCCGATCAGCTGATCGAGGGCATCGCTCCGGCCGAGGGCCTGACCCGGCTGTGGCTCGCCTACGACCTGGGGGGCTCCATGGAGTGGCTGTCGGCCTTTCCGAATCTCGACACGCTTCGGATCGGCCGCCGTATTCCGCCGGTGAACGGTGTTCCCGACGGCATTCGCATGGTGCGGATGTAGCGGGCGGCCGGGGGAGGCGAAGGGGCGCCGATACGTTTGGCGCATTCGGTGACCGAAAATAGCCCCTCGTGTGCATACCGGGTCGCTTTCTCCGCTTCGCAATCCCGCAGAACGGGAAAAGGGACTGCCCCGGAATCGCACGAAACGATTCCGGGGCAGTCCCTTATGTGCCCTATGTGCCCTATGCGCCCTTTGCGGATAGGCGCTCGGGGCGCGATCCGCTCAGGCGTCCTTTCAGGCGTCCTTGCTCAGGTTCGGGCCCGAGCCGCCGGCCGCGGACTCGATCGGCGGGGCGTCCGGCAGTGCGGACTTCTCCTCGCCGCGGAAGGTGAACTTGGCGCTGTCACCCTCGCCCTCGACGTCGACGACCACGATGTGGCCCGGACGCAGCTCGCTGAAGAGGATCTTCTCCGAGAGGGCGTCCTCGATCTCGCGCTGGATCGTGCGGCGCAGCGGACGGGCGCCGAGCACCGGGTCGTACCCGCGCTTGGCCAGCAGCGACTTGGCCTCGCCGCTGAGCTCGATGCCCATGTCGCGGTCCTTGAGCCGCTCGTCCACCTTGGCGATCATGAGGTCGACGATCTGGATGATGTCTTCCTCGGTCAGCTGGTGGAAGACGACGGTGTCGTCGACACGGTTGAGGAACTCGGGGCGGAAGTGCTGCTTGAGCTCTTCGTTGACCTTGTTCTTCATCCGCTCGTAGCTGGACTTGGTGTCGCCCTGGGCCGCGAAGCCGAGGTTGAAGCCCTTGGAGATGTCCCGCGTGCCGAGGTTGGTCGTCATGATGATGACCGTGTTCTTGAAGTCCACGACCCGGCCCTGGGAGTCGGTCAGGCGACCGTCCTCCAGGATCTGCAGCAGCGAGTTGAAGATGTCCGGGTGGGCCTTCTCGACCTCGTCGAAGAGCACGACGGAGAACGGCTTGCGGCGCACCTTCTCGGTGAGCTGACCGCCCTCTTCGTAGCCGACGTAGCCGGGAGGCGAGCCGAACAGTCGCGAGACCGTGTGCTTCTCGCTGAACTCCGACATGTCGAGGGAGATCAGCGCGTCCTCGTCGCCGAAGAGGAACTCCGCCAGCGTCTTGGACAGCTCGGTCTTACCGACACCGGACGGGCCGGCGAAGATGAACGAGCCACCGGGACGCTTGGGGTCCTTCAGGCCGGCACGGGTGCGGCGGATGGCCTGGGAGAGCGCCTTGATGGCGTCCTTCTGGCCGATGACGCGCTTGTGGAGCTCGTCCTCCATGCGGAGCAGACGCGAGGACTCCTCCTCGGTGAGCTTGAAGACGGGGATGCCGGTGGCCGTGGCCAGGACCTCGGCGATCAGCTCCTCGTCCACCTCGGCGACGACGTCCATGTCGCCGGCCTTCCACTCCTTCTCCCGCTTCGCCTTCGCGGCCAGGAGCTGCTTCTCCTTGTCGCGCAGGCCCGCGGCCATCTCGAAGTCCTGCGAGTCGATCGCGGACTCCTTCTCCCGGCGCACATCGGCGATCTTCTCGTCGAATTCGCGCAGGTCCGGCGGTGCGGTCATGCGGCGGATCCGCATCCGGGAGCCGGCCTCGTCGATCAGGTCGATCGCCTTGTCCGGCAGGAAGCGGTCGGAGATGTAGCGGTCGGCGAGAGTGGCCGCGGCGACCAGCGCGGAGTCCGTGATGGACACGCGGTGGTGGGCCTCGTAGCGGTCCCGCAGACCCTTGAGGATCTCGATGGTGTGCGGCAGCGACGGCTCCGCGACCTGGATGGGCTGGAAGCGGCGCTCGAGGGCGGCGTCCTTCTCCAGGTGCTTGCGGTACTCGTCGAGCGTCGTGGCACCGATGGTCTGCAGCTCGCCTCGCGCCAGCATGGGCTTGAGGATGCTGGCGGCGTCGATCGCGCCCTCGGCGGCGCCCGCACCCACCAGGGTGTGGAGCTCGTCGATGAACAGGATGATGTCGCCGCGGGTGCGGATCTCCTTGAGGACCTTCTTCAGGCGCTCTTCGAAGTCGCCCCTGTAGCGGGAGCCGGCGACCAGGGCACCGAGGTCGAGGGTGTAGAGGTGCTTGTCCTTGAGGGTCTCGGGCACCTCGCCCTTGACGATGGCCTGCGCCAGGCCCTCGACGACCGCCGTCTTGCCGACGCCGGGCTCGCCGATGAGGACCGGGTTGTTCTTGGTGCGGCGCGACAGCACCTGCATGACGCGCTCGATTTCCTTCTCGCGCCCGATGACCGGGTCGAGCTTGGTCTCGCGAGCGGCCTGCGTGAGGTTGCGGCCGAACTGGTCCAGGACCAGGGAGGTCGAGGGCGTGCCCTCGGCGGGGCCGCCGGCGGTGGCGGCTTCCTTGCCCTGGTAGCCGGAGAGCAGCTGGATGACCTGCTGCCGCACCCGGTTGAGATCGGCGCCCAGCTTCACCAGGACCTGGGCTGCGACGCCCTCGCCCTCGCGGATCAGGCCGAGCAGGATGTGCTCGGTGCCGATGTAGTTGTGGCCGAGCTGGAGGGCCTCGCGGAGCGACAGCTCCAGGACCTTCTTGGCACGGGGAGTGAAGGGGATGTGACCGGACGGAGCCTGCTGCCCCTGCCCGATGATCTCCTCCACCTGCTGGCGGACCGCCTCGAGCGAAATCCCGAGGCTCTCCAGGGCCTTAGCGGCGACACCCTCACCCTCGTGGATCAGGCCCAGGAGGATGTGCTCGGTGCCGATGTAGTTGTGGTTGAGCATCCGGGCTTCTTCCTGAGCCAGGACGACAACCCGCCGCGCACGGTCGGTGAACCTCTCGAACATCGTTAATCGCTCCTCAGAGCGGTCAGGCAGTTAGGGGTCGGTCCCCTCCCTGTCCTTCCGCATGCTAGTCCCGCGGGGCGGGACAGCTCATTCCAACTGCCGACACCCGTCCGGATCACCCCCGCTCCGGCGGGGAAATTTACTGCCGAACAGCTGACATCTGCTCCAACTCGATGGTGCGAGACGATGTTCCCGCAGGCCAGGCATATACGCCCTTGGCCACTACGCCCGTGGCGAACGCGCCACTCTGCGACACGCCGCCCACATCCCGCCATCGGCCGGGTCGAGGCGCCTCGTGCGCCGGTCACACCGTCTCTTCCCACTGAGACTGTCTTACCCGCTGCCACTGACACTCCATGCGGCGCGGGCCGCTTCCATCCGCTACGGGCGAACATCCGCGCGCCACCGAATGCCCCGCCACGCCTCTTCCGTGAACACGTTCCGCTCCCGTGCCCCTACCCAGCGTAACTTCCCGGGTGGTGGGCAGTTGCACCGGGCATGGCCCGCGTGCTTCCGCGCCCCCGCAGCCCTCTCGACCACGTCCGCAGCTGGTACGAGGACGAGCTGGGCTGGCCGACCACCGGATCCGAGCCGGTCGAGCTGCTGACGGGGCTGCGCTTCGACGTCCTGGAGATGCCGGCCAGCGCGGGCCGCGCCGTCCTGCGGCGCTGGCCGCGGACCGGTCCGGTGGCGCTCCTGCGGACCGGAGGCGACGGGAAGCAGCCGTCTGATCGGCCGAAATTGCTCATGCTCATCGCGGCCGGTGGCGCCGAGGAACTCCCGGGAATCCTGGAATGGCTGGAGTGGGGTTCCCTCGCCTCGGATCTCACGGCGCGAGGAGCCGGGGACCGGATGCCGGCACCGTCGTTCCCCACTGGCACGTCACCGGCATCGCCGCCCTGCGGATTCGGCGCGCGGGAGGCCGCGGTATGGGTGCGACCTCCCCAGCCCGGGTACGAGGCGGAGAATTCCCTGCCCACCACGGGGCTCGGGACAGGAATCGGGGACGGTGGGGGCGTCCCCGACCTCGTACGACTCGTGGGCGCGGCGGCGACAGAGTGCCACCGTGCCCGGTTGTTGCGTGCTGGTAATGCCCAATCGGACCGCGCCTACGGCGATCAGCCGTTGGCCTTCTCGAATGCCTCGCGAATGTCGGCGGGGACACGGCCGCGGTCATTGACGTTGTAGCCGTTCTCCTTCGCCCAGGCGCGGATCTTCGCGGTGTCCTGGCCGGCGCCGGAAGCCACCGCACGCGCCTTGCCGCGACCCGCGGAACGCCCACCGGTACGGCGACCGGCCTTCACGAACTCCGCGAGCGACTCACGCAGCTTCTGCGCGTTGGTGTCGGAGAGGTCGATCTCGTAGGACTTGCCGTCGAGAGCGAACGTCACCGTCTCCTCCGCCTCGCCGCCGTCGAGGTCGTCGACAAGAAGAACCTGAACCTTCTGTGCCACCGGTTTCCCTTTCATCGAATGCGGATTACGACGGAAAGCAAACCGCTTTTCCGGGAAAAACACAAACCCTTGGGTAGGGTTCACTTGCCCGCAGACCGGGGAACACATGCTTCCGTAGCCATGAGATAGGGGAGCGATTCGGACATAGAACACTCATCACAGGTGCAGAAGCATCCGGCTGTTACCCAGGGTGTTGGGCTTCACTCGTTCGAGGCCGAGGAACTCGGCAACGCCCTCGTCATAGGAACGCAGCAGCTCGCTGTAGACATCACCGTCTACGGGAGCCTCGCCGATCTCCACGAAGCCGTGCTTGCCGAAGAACTCGACTTCGAAGGTGAGACAGAAAATGCGCCGCACTCCCAGCCGGCTGGCGGTGCGCAACAGCTTGTCGAGCACTTGGTGGCCGACGCCGGAGCCCTTCAGCTGCGGGTCCACGGCCAGGGTGCGGACCTCGGCCAGGTCTTCCCACATGACGTGGAGTGCGCCGCAGCCGACGACCTCGCCGTCTTCGTCGCGCTCGGCGACCCAGAACTCCTGGATGTCCTCGTAAAGCGTGACGGTGGCTTTGTCGAGCAGGATCCCGTCGCGTGAGTAGGCGTCGATGAGACGGCGTACGGCCGGCACATCGCCGGTCCTGGCGCGGCGAACGGTGAGGCCTTTTGAATGCGGAGGCATGCCGGGACGCTATCGCCCCTTGCCGCCCGCGCCCGCCCCGGGTTCATCCCCTTCGGAGGATCCGCCTTCCCCGTCGGCTTCCGGCGCGGCTTGTGCTCCGCCTTCTTCGGCCGGCGCGGGCCGCGGGGCCGCTTCCACCTGTCGTTCCGTGCCTTCTGCGGCTTCCGGCTCTTCGGCCGGTTCGTCGACCTGCACCATCCGTACGGCATCGCGCAGGGCATGTCGCTGTTCCGGCGACATCATGCCGAAGAAGGCCACAAGAGCGGCCGCGGGGTTGTCACTGGCGGACCATGCCTCGTTCATCAGTGCGGCCGCGTAGGCGGCGCGAGTGGAGACCGCCTCATATCGATAGGCGCGGCCTTCTGCTTCGCGGCGCACCCAGCCCTTCTGATGGAGGTTGTCCAATACGGTCATGACCGTGGTGTAGGCGATCGACCGTTCCTTCTGCAGATCTTCCAGGACTTCTCGAACGGTGACCGGGCGGTTCCACTCCCAGACCCGCGTCATGACCGCGTCTTCCAGATCACCCAATGGTCTCGGCACACAAGAACAATAGTGGGAGATGTCGCGAATGCCCGTTGATCTCGTTGCGTTTGTGCCGTCCCGTGTGCCGGGCCGGAAAAAGGATGTACGGCCCGGGACGGTGGGTCCCGGGCCGTGACAGTGCGTGCGGGCCGCCCGAATGGCGGCGGGCGGTTCAGGCGCCGTGCGCGCTGGGCTCCCCGGCGGACTCGGCGCGGGCCAGTGCGGCGTCCACGGCGGCGTCCTCCTTGGACTTGTTCTCCCCGCCCTGGCTCTTGATGATCGTCACGATCAGGGCGGTGAAGGCCACGGCCATCACCACGGGCGGGAGCAGCGCTGCGACGTAATCCATGGCGTATGGCCTCCCCATAGGGCGTAAGCAACCAAAAGCTACGCAGCCAGGGTACGCAGCGCTCAGGCGGTGCGGTTCTCGGGGGGCGGGGCGGGCTTGCGGCGCGGCGGGAAGACCTCGCCCGGGGTGGGGATCGGGCGGTCCGGGCGCGGGGCCTTGGGTCCCGGCGCCGGAGCGGGTGCCGGCTTCCGCTCGGGTTTGGGCTTTCGCGTCGGGTCCGGCTCGCCCCCGCTGCGGGGCCCTGAGCGGCCGCCTGGCAGCGCGCGGAGCCGGACCCGTACGGATTGTTCGGCGAGCTGCTCGCAGTCGCGCAGCAGGGCGCTGCGGCGTTCGTGCTCGGCGGCCCCGATGTGCGGGGTGCACAGCGCGCGCAGGGCGGCGAGGTCGTCGGCGTCGGGGGTGTACCCGGCCGCCAGCGCCTCCTTCAGGTGCGCGAGGTAGCCGACGGCGGCGCCGGGCAGGGCTTCGCGGTAGCGGACGAGGTCGGCGAGCAGGAAGGCGCGCAGCCGGCCGCCTTCGCACACCGCCTCGTCGACCGCCTCGGCCAGCCGGAGGTATTCCCGGATGTCCTGCGGCCACTCCGGGCCGGGGGCGGCGGGCGGGGCGGCGCGGTCCGCCGTCTGGAGGGCATGGGCGAGGGCGCGACGGAGCACACGCAACTCATCGGCGCTGAACGCCATGCCGCCGCGGGTTCCGTTTGGCATTGGCATGTGGCGACTTTACGACCGTTTTCGACAAAAGCCGCTTAATTCGTGAACGGTGGCGCGGCAGCGAGCCGCACCACCGTTCACCGGTCCGGTCTTCCGGCCCGGTGCTCCGGCCTTGCTCAGGACCGGGCGATGTTCCGCTCGTAGACCAGTCGCAGTCCGATGAGCGTGAGCCAGGGCTCGTGCGCGTCGATCACCGAGGACTCGCCGAGCACCATCGGCGCCAGCCCGCCGGTGGCGATCACGGTGACCTCGTCCGGGTCCTCGGCCAGTTCCCGCGCCATCCGCTGGACCACGCCGTCGACCTGGCCGGCGAAGCCGTAGAGGATGCCGGACTGCATCGCCTCGACGGTGTTCTTGCCGATGACGCTGCGCGGCCGGGCGAGTTCGATCTTGCGGAGCTGGGCGCCCTTGACGCCCAGCGCGTCCACGGAGATCTCGATGCCCGGCGCGATCACGCCGCCGACGTACTCGCCGCGCGCGCTGACCGCGTCGAAGGTGGTGGCCGTACCGAAGTCGACGACCACCGCGGGACCGCCGTAGAGCTCGACCGCCGCCAGGGCGTTGATGATGCGGTCGGCGCCGACCTCCTTGGGGTTGTCCATCAGGATCGGCACGCCCGTCTTGACGCCCGGCTCCACCAGGACGGCGGGCACATCGCCGTAGTAGCGGCGGGTGACCTCGCGCAGCTCGTGCAGGACGGAGGGCACGGTGGAGCAGATGGCGATGCCCTCGATGCCGTCGCCCAGGTCGTCGCCGAGCAGCGGGTGCATGCCCATCAGGCCCTGGAGGAGGACGGCGAGCTCGTCGGCGGTGCGGCGGGCGTCGGTGGAGATCCGCCAGTGCTCGACGATCTCCTCGCCGTCGAAGAGGCCCAGAACGGTGTGGGTGTTGCCCACGTCAATGGTCAGCAGCATGGCGGTCAGCGGCCCTCGCGCAGGTCGTCTCCGGAGCCCGCCCCGGCGGCCCCGGCCCCGTACTCGCCGTCGCTTTCGTCTTCGCGCAGGTCGAGGCCGATGTCGAGGATCGGGGAGGAGTGGGTCAGGGCGCCCACGGCCAGGTAGTCGACGCCGGTCTCGGCGTAGGCACGGGCGTTGGCGAGGGTCAGGCGCCCGGAGGACTCCAGCATCGCGCGGCCCGCCACCAGGTCCACGGCCTCCTTGGTCTGCTCCGGGGTGAAGTTGTCGAGCAGGATCAGGTCGGCGCCCTCGGCCAGGATCGGCGGGATCTGGTCGAGCCGGTCGACCTCCACCTCGATCGGCACACCGGGGAACTCGGCCCGTACGGCCGTGAACGCCGCGGCCACTCCGCCCGCCGCGACCACGTGGTTGTCCTTGATCAGCGCCGCGTCCGACAGCGACATCCGGTGGTTGACGCCGCCACCGCAGCGCACCGCGAACTTCTCCAGGGCGCGCAGCCCCGGCGTCGTCTTCCGGGTGTCGCGGACCCTGGCCTTGGTGCCTTCGAGGACGTCGGCCCACCTGCGGGTCGCGGTCGCGATGCCCGACAGCCGGCACAGGATGTTCAGCGCGCTGCGCTCGGCGGTGAGCAGATCGCGGGTGCGGGTGGTGACGGACAGCAGCTTGGCGCCGGCCTCGACCCGGTCGCCGTCCTCGACGTGCCGCTCGACGGCGAACTCGTCGGTGCACACGATGGACAGCACCGCCTCGGCGATCCGCAGCCCGGCGACCGTACCGGCCTCGCGGGCCGTGAAGTCGGCGGTGGCGACCGCGTCTTCGGGGACGGTGGCCACCGTCGTGACGTCCACGCCCTGGTCGAGGTCCTCCTCGACGGCGAGGTGCGCGATGTCCTCGACCTGTACGGGGTCCAGGCCGGCATTCACCAGGAGGGCGGCCAGGTCGGGGTCGAGGCCGCAGGTCAGCGGGTCGATCTCGTACGGGCCGCCGGCACAGCCGCAGGCGTCGCCGCAGCCTCCGCCGGTGGGGGCGCCGCCGGTGGGCCCGCCGATCTGGAGGAGGGGGAGGTCTTCGGGCGTGCTCACGGGTTCGGCTCCGTTTCGGGAAGGGTGGCGGGGAAGTTGGGCGAGTCGGATATGCCGCTGATGGCCACGGTGTGGGGCGGGCGGTAGGTGACCATGTAGTGGTGCCGGTAGAGGTCGTCCCGGCTTTCGGGGAAGTCCTCGCGCCAGTGGCAGCCACGGGTCTCCTCGCGGGCCCGGGCGCTGGCCACCAGCACCCGCGCGACGAGCAGGAGGTTGGTCGTCTCCCACCCCTCCACGCCGGGCTCGACCGCCTTGTGGTCCTCGACGCCGGCCGCGTCCTCGGCGCCGGCCGCATCCGGGCCGTCGGCCTGGCGCTGCAGCCGGAGGAGCGCCTTGGTCGCCTCCGTAAGGCTCTGCGCCGACCGCAGCACTCCGGCGCCCGCGGTCATGGCCCGCTGGATCGTGGTCCGTTCCTCGGGGGCGAGCAGCGGTGCGCACGGGCCCTCCGGGGTGACGGGCGGCCCGGGCGTACGGACCGGGCGGGCGGTGATGTCGGCGGCGATCCGCTCCGCGAACACCAGCCCTTCCAGGAGGGAGTTCGAGGCCAGCCGGTTCGCGCCGTGCACGCCGGTGCAGGCGACCTCGCCGCACGCGTACAGGCCGGGCACGGTCGTCCGGCCGTGCAGGTCGGTGCGGACTCCGCCGGAGGCGTGGTGCGCGGCGGGCGCGACCGGGATCGGCTCGGTGACGGGGTCGATGCCGTGGGAACGGCAGGCCGCCAGGATCGTCGGGAAGCGCTGCTCCCACATCCGCGCGCCGAAGTGCCGGGCGTCCAGGTACATGTGGTCGGTGCCCTGCTCCTGGGCGCGGCGCGTGATGCCCTTGGCGACGATGTCGCGCGGCGCCAGTTCGGCCAGCTCGTGCCGGCCGACCATGAAGCGGGTGCCGTCGGCGTCGACGAGGTGTGCGCCCTCGCCCCGTACGGCCTCGGAGATCAGCGGCTGCTGGCCCTCCGCTCCCGGGCCCAAGTACAGGACCGTGGGGTGGAACTGCACGAATTCGAGGTCCGAGACCTCGGCGCCGGCGCGCAGGGCGAGGGCCACGCCGTCACCGGTGGAGACTGCCGGGTTGGTGGTCGCGGAGAAGACCTGCCCCATGCCTCCGGTGGCGAGGACCACGGCGGGGGCGTGGACGGCGCCGACGCCGTCGTGCTGGCCCTCCCCCATGACGTGCAGGGTGACGCCGGAGGTTCGGCCTTCGGCATCCTTGAGCAGGTCCAGGACGAGGGCGTTCTCGATGGTGCGCAGTCCGGCGGCGCGGACCGCCTCGACCAGCGCGCGGGAGATCTCGGCCCCGGTGGCGTCGCCGCCGGCGTGCACGATACGGCTGCGGTGGTGGCCGCCCTCACGGGTGAGCGCTATCTCGTCGCTGCCCGGTGCGGTGTCGAAGCGCGCACCGGTGCCGATCAGCCGGTGGACGGCGTCCGGGCCTTCGGTGACCAGGGTGCGTACGGCCACCTCGTCGCAGAGTCCGGCGCCCGCGACCAGGGTGTCGGCAAGGTGCTGCTCGGGGGTGTCGCCGTCGCCCAGGGCCGCCGCTACGCCGCCCTGCGCCCAACGGGTGGAGCCGTCGTCCAGGCGGGCCTTGGTGACGACGACGGTCCGGCGGCCGGCCGCGGCGCAGCGCAGGGCGGCGGTCAGCCCGGCCACGCCGGAACCCACGACGACGACGTCCGCCTCGATGGACCAGCCGGGGGCGGGGGCGTTCAGACGTATGCCGGTGCCTGGTACGGGGTCGGTGCCTGCTCCGGTGGCAGGGCCTGTTCCGGTGGCGGTCATCGGGTCGCTCCGAGGGGGCCTTGGGGGGTGGTGGGCGGTGTGGCGGGTGTGGCGGACGCGCCGGGGGCCGGCGTCGTCCCGCCGGAGCGGGGCGCTGCCCGGTGGGCGGCCTCGTCCTGTGGGGGCGAGGCTCCGAAGACGAGACGGATGTTGTCGATGAGGCGCGTGGTGCCCACCTTGGCGGCCACCGCGAGGATGCCCTCGCCCTGGTAGCCGTCCGGGATCTCGGTGAAGTCCGACGGATCGACCAGTGCCAGGTAGTCGAGCGCGAGCGGCGGATCGAGCTGGGCGGCGTCGTCCAGGACCGCGCGGGCCGCGGCGCGCGCCACGGACGGCCCGTGCGGCGGGCCGGCGGCCGCGTAGGCGACGGCGTGCGCGTCGGCGGCGGCGCGGTCCTCGCCGATCGCGGCCAGCGCCGCGGAGCGGTCCTGTGCCGGGTGGCCGGCAAAGGCGGCGCGGGCGCGCAGCGCCTCCTCGGCGGTGAGCCGGTCGCGGGCCGCGAACAGGGCGGCGGACAGCGCCAGCGCGGTGCGCCGCTCCGGGGTGGACAGGTAGCGGTTGCGGCTGGAGAGGGCGAGGCCGTCGTCCTCGCGCACCGTGGGGACGCCGACGATCTCGACGGGGAAATTCAGGTCGGCCGCCATCCGCGTGATGACGGCGAGCTGCTGGGCGTCCTTCTGGCCGAAGAACGCGAGGTCCGGCGCGGTCAGATGCAGCAGCTTGGCGACGACGGTGAGCACACCGTCGAAGTGGCCGGGGCGGCTGGCGCCCTCCAGGCGGGTGCCCATGGGGCCCGCGGCGATCCGGATCTGCGGCTCGCCGCCCGGGTAGACCTCCTCCACGGACGGGGCGAAGACCACATCCGCGCCGGCCGCCACGGCCAGCTCGACATCCGCGTCCAGGGTGCGCGGGTAGCGGTCCAGGTCCTCGCCCGCCCCGAACTGCAGCGGATTGACGAAGACGGTGACGACGACCTGACCGTCCGGCCCGACCCGGCGGCGGGCGGTGCGGACCAAGGTGGCGTGTCCCTCGTGCAGCGCCCCCATGGTCATGACGACGGCGCGAGCGCCGCCTCGGCGCGGCAGGTCGCGCAGCGCGGCGGCGGTGTGCAGGAGGGGGGCGGGGTGCGCCGGTGCGGGGTCCGGGGACGGCTGCGGTGCCGGCGTCGGGCTCACGGGCGAGGAGGTCACCGGTCGTCTCCTTCAGGGCCGTGGTCGGGGGTGTCGGGGCCTTGTTCCGGGGTGCCGGGGGTGTCGGGGCACGGCCCGGGGGCGCCGGGGTCCGGGGCGGCCGTACCGGGGGCGTCGGAGCCGTGGCCGGTCGTGCCGGGGGCGCCGGAGCCCTGGCCGGTCGTGCCGGGGGCGGCTGCGCCGGAGGCGGGGCCGGGGCCGTCGCCGGCGTCCGCGAGCACGTCGAGGAGGTCCTCGGCCAGTTCCGGCTTCAGCAGGCCGTGGGCGAGCGCCCGGTCCGCGGTCGTACGGGCCATGGCGAGATAGCCCGCGACGCTCTGCGGCGCGTGCCGGCGCAGCTCGGCGACATGGGCGGCCACGGTGCCGGCGTCACCACGCGCGACCGGTCCGGTCAGCGCCGCGTCACCGGAGCGCAGCGCGTTGTCCAGCGCCGCGCCGAGCAGCGGGCCGAGCATCCGGTCCGGGGCCTGCACGCCCGCGTCGCGCAGCAGCTCCATCGACTGGGCCACGAGCGTGACCAGGTGGTTCGCGCCGATCGCGAGCGCCGCGTGGTAGAGCGGACGGGAGGATTCCGCGATCCATTCGGGTTCCCCGCCCATCTCGATGACCAGCGCCTCGGCGGCCATCCGCAGCTCGTCGGGGGCGGTCACCCCGAAAGAGCAGCCGGCCAGCCGCTGGACGTCCACGGAGGTGCCGGTGAACGTCATGGCCGGGTGCAGGGCGAGCGGCAGCGCACCGGCCCGGGTGGCCGGGTCCAGCACCGCCGTCCCGTAGCGCCCCGAGGTGTGCACCAGCAGTTGGCCCGGCCGTACGGCGCCGGTCTCCGCAAGCCCGCTCACCAGGCCCGCGAGGGCGTCGTCGGGAACAGTCAGCAGGACGAGGTCGGCGCGGGCGAGCACCTCGGCCGGGGTGACCAGCGGGACGTCGGGCAGCAGCTCGGCGGCACGCCGTACGGAGGCGTCGGAGACTCCCGACACGGCTACCGGGCGATGCCCTGCGAGCTGCAGCGACGCGGCGAGGGCGGGCCCGACACGGCCTGCGCCGACGACTCCGACGGTCAGCCGGGCGGGGCGGTCCTGGGCCTCGATGGGTGTGGTTGCGTTCACGCGGCGATGGCCTTCCGTTCCAGTCCGCGGGGGGTACCGGACGATTCCTCGCCATGCTACGCGAGTGCTTCCGGCGTGCTTCCGTGCTGTACGGAGGGTGAGACGGGGGTCTCTCGCGAGAGTTATCCACAGGGGTCGCGGGCCCGCGACGGGCTAGGTCATGATCAGTGCATCGGCGCGCGGAAGGCGCGGGAAAAGGGCAGGCAGGCAGCGGACAGAGCACGGCAGGGGGACCGATGAAGCACATGACGCAAGCAGGGGACGGCGCTCCGGACGGATCTGCGCGGGACGCCGGCGGCGCACCGGTCGAGCGGGAGCGGATGCTCGCGGCGTTCCGCGGCTCGGAGCGGGTGCTGCCGGGCGGGGCGCCCGTCGAGACCGTCCGCGAGCGGCTGAAGCGCCTGGTGGCCGACGCTCCCGCCGCATACGACCTGGACGACTGGATCGATGTCTACGGCAACGGCGACGGCATAGTCGGCGAGCTGGAGCGCCGGACGGCCGAAATCCTGGGCACCGAGGCCGCCGCCTTCTTCCCGACCGGCACGATGGCCCAGCAGGTGGCGCTGCGCTGCTGGGCGGGGCGTACGGGCAACGCGACGGTCGCCGGTCACCCCCGCTCCCATCTGGAGGTGCATGAGCGCGATGCCTATGCGGTGGTCAGCGGGCTGCGCATGGTGCATCCGACCGGCGCTCCCCGGCTGCCGACCGCCGCCGAGATATACGACCTCCAGGAGCCGTTCGGCACCCTCGCGCTCGAACTCCCGCTGCGCGACGCCGGGTTCGTGCTGCCCGCCTGGGAGGAGCTGACCGCTGTGGTGGCGGCGGCCCGGGACCGCGATGCGGTGGTGCACTTCGACGGGGCACGGCTGTGGGAGTGCGGCCGGCACTTCGACCGCTCCCTCCCGGAGATCGCGGCCCTCGCGGACAGCGTGTACGTCTCGTACTACAAGTCGCTCGGCGGCATATCGGGCGCCGCGCTCGCCGGCAGCGAGGACTTCGTGGCGGAGGCGCGCGCCTGGCGGCACCGATACGGCGGCCAACTGTTCCAGCAGTGGCCGACCGCACTGGCCGCTCTGGCCGGCCTGGACCACGAGCTGCCACGGCTGCCCGGGTACGTGGCGCACGCCGAGGTCGTGGCGCGGGCGCTGCGCGACGGTCTGGCCGAGGCGGGTGTGCCGTGGTTCAGGGTGCACCCACAGGTTCCGCACACCCACGAGTTCCAGCTGTGGCTGCCGTACCCGCCCGCGGCGCTGAACGAGGCCGTGGTCCGGCAGGCGGAGGAGACCAGGACGACGGTGTTCCGCAAATGGTTCGAGCCGGATCTGGCCGGGCCGCCCGGGGTGGCGATGACAGAGATGACGGTCGCCGCCTCCGCCATGGAGTGGACCGCCACGGACGTCCGAACGGCGGTCGCGGAGTTCATGGGCTATGTGAGGAGGGTGACGGGGACGGCCTCCTAACAACGGGCCGGGCCGCACGGACACGGACCGGGCCGCATCGGCACGGACTTCGTCCCGGACACGACCGAGGCAGGTACCGAGTCACGCCCCGGCATCCCAGAGCACGCGGCGCGCCACGCGACCCGACGCTCTGGCCTCCGGCGGCCCGACCCCCGCGGCTGCGGACTCGGCGGACGGACCGGCTCACGCGTCGAAGTCGTACTCCAGCACATAGGCCGACGAGTCGAGCGTCATCTCGTTGACCTCAACCGCGTGCCCCTCCTCGGTCACCGCCGTACGGCTGATGAGGATCACAGGCGTGCCGGAGGGCAAACGCAACCGCTCGGCCTCGTCTGTCGAGGGCATGCGGACCCGCACCTCCTCCCGGAAGCGCACCGGTCCCGCACCCAGTTCCGCGAGCCGGGCGTAAATGCCGCCAGGCCCGCTATCGGGTTGGGTGATCGCCGACCCTGCCACCAGATCGGCCGGGAGGAAGGACGTGGAGAGCAGCACGGGTTTCCCGTCGAGCACGAAGCGACGCCTGCGTACACAGACAGCCGCACCCGGCGCGATGTCGAGCCGCGCCGCAAGGGAATCGCCCGCCCGCTCTTCGCCGATGGTGGCTTCATCCACCACCAGGTCCCGATCGGGCACATCAGCCGACCAGACCGATTGCCCGGCGCCCCCGGCGCTCCCGCGCCGGGCGAGGAACCCCGCGCCGCCGGATCGGCCGGAAACTCCGCACGAACACTCCAGCGCCCTTACGCGACTCGGCCAGCCCCTCGGAACGCAGCACTCCCAGAGCCTGACGCGCCGTCATCCGCGCGACGCCGTGCTCGGCCATCAGATCGTTCTCGCCGGGCAGGCGATCGCCCGGCTGCTATGCGCCTGAGGCGATGGCCTGCTTCAAAGACTCGGCGATCCGCTGGTACTTGGGCGACTGCTTGTCCTGGCCAACCATGGCGGCGCTGCCCTCCTGGCGATCTCTAGACCTCCTAGAGATGTGTCCACGCCTGCTCCCTTGGTCAAGCCCAGGCGGAAGGCCGTGTTACCTGCTCTCGACGGATGGCGACCCCATTGCGCGTCGCGCGGAGCCGGGGGCATCGGCTCGGGGGTGCCTAGAGCCGCTCCGGCGCCGGTGCCGGAGCGCTGGGGCCTGGGCGCCGGAGCGCTGGGGTCTAGTCCGGAGCGCTGGCCCGCTGGTCCGGCTCTGGCCCAGCGGGCCCCCTAGGCGCGGAGCAAGCCGTTGCCGTCTCGGGTGGTCGACTGCGACGAGCGGTTCTCGGCCGGGGTGGGGGCGAGGGGGTGGGGGGCGGGGCGGGGGCGGGGGCGGGGGAAGCCCGGGACGGCTGCGCGTACGGCCCGCCGGATCCGCCCCAGCCCCACCCCCTGCGCTCCGAGGACCACGGCCTGGAAGCGTCGCCACCGGCGGATCTCGTGGGCGGTGCGGACGGTGTGGAGGCCCGGGGCGGGTGGGGTGGCTTCGGCTCGCTGGGCGGCGCGATAGGTGTCGAGGAGGTGCTGCTGCATGGCGTCCATGGCTCCCACTGTGGGGCGCTCGGGCATGCCGGGGCGCGTCGATTGACGGGAGCCGTCAATCGACGACCGTGCAGGTCGCGGGCTCGCGCATGATGGGTTCATGGCCAACGTCATCGACATCACCGGGCTGCCGTCGGAGCGCATCGTCTTCTCCCCCTCGCCCCTGGCGGAGCTGAGCGCCGCGCTGCACGCGCTGTCCGAGCCGGGGCACCACCCCGGGCTGCACGGCTGGGTCACCGCCACCAACGCGGCGCTGAAGACCGACCTCGCCGACCGGCTGTGCGAGGCGGATTTCCTGTGGCGCTCCTCGCGCTCCGACCTCCTGCTGCCGGCCCGTCCCGGGGCGACGCTGGCCGAGGACCTGGACGAGCTGGACAAGATCGACGACGAGCGGTTCGTGGCCGCCGCGTTCGAGATCTCCTGCTCGGCGAAGTACACCCACCCCACCCCGTCGCCCCTCGTCGACGCGGACGAGCGGGCGCGCGTACGGGAGATGGCCGCCGCGCGGGGCCCCCGGCAGGCGGCCTTCACCGACCGGATGCTGACCGATCCCGACGGTCTGCGGGTGTGGCTGCGCCGGCTGTTCGAGGACTGCGAGGAGGCGTTCTTCGGGGACATCTGGCGGCGGGTGGGCATCCAACTGGCCGCGGACGCCCGGCACAAGACCGAGCTGCTGCGCCGCAAGGGCCTGGCCGAGACGCTGCCCGCGACGTCGGCGGCGCTGTCGCTGGAGGAGGCGCAGGACGGCAGCGGCGGCGTACGCATCATGATCGACAAGCTGGCCAGCGGCCGTACGACGGCGTATGCGAGCCCCGCGGACCCCGGCGTGACGTTCCTGCCGACGTCGTTCGGCTGGCCGCATCTGGTGTTCAGCCATGCGCCGGGGTGGCGTCCGGTGATCCAGTACCCGGTCGCCAGCCCGGAGTTGCCGGCGCCGGCCGCGCTGGAACTCGTACAGCAGCGGCTGGAGGCGCTGGCGCACCCGATGCGGATGCAGCTGTGCCGCACGCTGTCGCGGGGGCCGCACACGACGGGGGAGCTGGCGAACGCGTACGGCATCACCCCGCCGGAGGTGTCACGTCATGTCGCGATGCTGAAGAAGGCCGGGCTGATCCAGACGCGGCGCCGTGGGCGCTATGTGCTGCACCAGCTGGACCTCCAGGTGGTGGCCCGGCTGGGAAGCGACTTCCTTGAAGGCGTGCTGCGTTGAGGGAGCCCGCTCCGCGTCCGCTCCGCTACGCGCCCGCTCCGCCTGACCCGCCCGCCCGTACCAGCCCCGTCTCGTAGGCGAGGACCACTGCCTGGACCCGGTCGCGCAGGCTCAGTTTGGTGAGGATCCGGCCGACATGGGTCTTGACGGTGGCCTCCGACAGCACCAGCCGGGCCGCGATCTCACCGTTCGACAGGCCCTGGGCGACCAGCAGCAGCACCTCCCGCTCGCGTTCGGTCAGCCGCTCCAGCTCGGGCCGGGACGGCTCGGCGGCGGTGGCGGGCAGCATCGGCGTGAAGCGGTCGAGGAGCCGGCGGGTGGTGGACGGCGCGACGACCGCGTCGCCGCTCTCCACCGCCCGGATGGCGGCGAGCAGTTCGTTGGGCGGCACGTCCTTGAGCATGAAGCCGCTGGCGCCGGCCTTCAGCGCGGAGAAGGCGTATTCGTCCAGGTCGAAGGTGGTCAGGATGAGCACCTTCGGGGCGCCCTCCTTCTGCCCGCCCTCGCAGATCCGGCGGGTGGCCTCCACCCCGTCCAGATGCGGCATGCGGACGTCCATGAGGATCACGTCGACCTTGGTGGAGCGCAGTACCTCCAGGGCCTCCACTCCGTTACCCGCCTCGGCGACGACCTCCATGTCGGGCTGCGCGGCCAGCACCATCCGGAAGCCGGTGCGCAGCAGCACCTGGTCGTCGACGAGCATCACGCGGATGGTCATGGCGTGGGGATCCCTTCAGGCAGGAGAGTGGGGCGGCCGAGCGTAACGGGGTCGAGGCGGTGGGCGGGGCGGGTGCGTCGGCGGCGCGGACCGTGGCGGGCCGTGGCGGCCTGCCGACGGTGCTCACCGCTCCGGTTTGAGCGGCAGTACGGCGGTGACGCGGAAGCCGCCGCCCGGTCGCGGGCCCGCGGTCAGGCTGCCGCCGACCATGCCGACCCGTTCGCGCATGCCGATCAGGCCGTGCCCGAGGCCGTCCGCGCCGCCCTCTTCGTAGAGCTCGTGCTGGGCGCCCCGTCCGTCGTCCTCGACGAGCAGGTCGAGTTCGTCGTCCTTGTAGGCCAGGCGGACGGTGGATCCGACATCGGGGCCGCCGTGCTTGCGGGTGTTGGTGAGCGCTTCCTGGACGATGCGGTACGCGGTCAGTTCGACGCTGCTGGGCAGCGGGCGGGCTTCGCCCTCCACCCGGAAGTCGACCGGGAGTCCGGCGCCGCGCACCTGGTCGATGAGATCACTCAGCTGCTCGACGCCCGGCTGGGGGACGTACTCGCCGCTCTCGGGCTGTTCGCCGGTGCGCAGTACGCCCAGCAGTCGGCGCATCTCGGCCAGTGCCTGGCGCCCGGTGCCGGAGATCGTCTCCAGGGCCTGGCGGGTCTGTTCGGGGGCGGTGTCCAGGACGTAGGCGGCGCCGTCGGCCTGGACGACCATCACCGAGACGTTGTGGGCGACGACGTCGTGCAGCTCGCGGGCGATCCGGGCGCGTTCGGCGGCGACCGCGATCCGGGACTGCGCCTCGCGCTCCTTCTCCAGCCGGGCGGCCTTCTCCTCCAGCTGCGCCCAGTAGGCGCGGCGGGTGCGCATGGAGTCGCCGAGCACCCAGGCCAGCACGAAGGGCACGGTGAGCAGCGCGGTGAAGAACGCCATCTCCCACACCGGCCGGCTGGTGGGCCCCTCGGAGAAGCGCCACAGGGACAGAGCGGGGCCCAGGAGGGCGCCGGCGAGCGCGCAGCGGGAGGCCCAGCGGGGGATGGTGGGGCCGGAGGCGACGGTGTAGGTGATCACGAACATCGCGAAGTCACCTGGGTTGGTCGGGATGGCGAAGACCAGTTGGCCGACGCCGATGGCGGCCGTCAGCAGCAGCATCTTCACGGGCGCCTTGCGGCGCAGCGCGATGACGAGGCACAGGCCGACTGTGAAGATCGCAGCGATGATCTGCTCGGTGCCCGAGGTCTCGGCCGCGAGCCACAGCCCGCTGAACCCGAGGAGGAGGACGGCCCAGAAGGTGTCCACTCCCGTCGGGTTCCTGCGGAGGAAGTCGTAGAGGCGCTGCACGTAACCCAGCGTAGGCAGGCCGGATAGGTGTACGGGTCAACCGGAGGAGCGATCCTGGGCGACCGGCCTACTCCGCAAGGTGGAGACTCTCTGCGCCGAATGTGGTGGACCGGAGGACGATCTCCACATCTCCTCGCGGTTTCCGCGTGGCCGAGCCGCTTCTCCGCCTGGGCCGATCCGCTTCTCCGCCTGGGCCGGTCCCCGTCGTCGCCCCGCGAGCCGATCCGCGGTCCCCAGGTCTCCCCGTCGGCCGGGCGCCCGAGCCCGCCCGTACCGTGGGGCAGGTGACGAACGAGTGGTGCGGCTGGCGGGACGCGACGGAGCGGGCGCTGTACGGGGCGGACGACGGCTTCTACACCCGGCCCGGCGGCCCCGGCCCGGCCGGCCACTTCCGTACCTCCGTCCATGCCTCTCCGCTCTACGCCGGTGCGGTCGCCACGCTCCTGTGCCGCGTCGACGCCGCACTCGGCCACCCGGACGAGCTGGCGCTGATCGACGTCGGCGCCGGGCGCGGCGAGCTGCTGACCGGGGTGCTGGCCGCGCTGCCCGACGAGGTCGCCGCACGGCTGCGTCCGTACGCCGTGGAGCGCGCCGCCCGCCCCGAGGGCCTGGACCGGCGGATCGGCTGGCTGGCCGAGCTGCCCGCCCCCGGCTCGGTCACCGGGCTGCTGTTCGCGAACGAATGGCTCGACAACGTGCCGGTCGACGTCGTCGAGACGGATGCGGACGGCGTGCCGCGCCGGGTCCTGGTCCGCGCCGACGGCACCGAGCGGCTGGGCGAGCCGGTCGACGGGGCGGACGCGGAGTGGCTGCGCCGGTGGTGGGCACCTCCGCTGAGCGCCTCCGAGGACGCCACGGCCGATGCCCCCTCCCCCGGGCTGCGCGCCGAAATCGGCCGTCCCCGGGACCAGGCCTGGGCGCGGGCGGTCCGCTCGCTGCGCGCCGGGCTCGCGGTCGCCGCCGACTACGCCCACGAACGGGGCGGCCGCCCGCTCTTCGGCACCCTCACCGGTTTCCGCGACGGCCGCGAGGTGCACCCCGTCCCGGACGGCAGCTGCGACCTCACCGCCCATGTCGCGCTGGACGCCTGCGCCGGCCCGTCGGCGGAGCGGCTGACCCAGCGCGAGGCGCTGCGCGCCCTGGGGGTGGACGGCCGGCGCCCGCCGCTCGCCTTGGCCGGTACGGACCCGGGCGCCTACCTGCGGGCGCTGAGCGCGGCGGGTGCGGCGGCGGAGCTGACCGACCCGGCGGGCCTGGGCGGCTTCGGCTGGCTCCTGGAGCCGGTGGGCGGGGAGTGCGCGGGACTGCTCACGGGGCGGGAGGCCTGAGCGGCTCAAGGGGTGGGACACCTGAGAGGCGTGGACCGGGTGCTGCGAGACTGTTCCCATGACGGAGACGACGGTCGGCATCGGCGGCGCGGCGGAGAGCACCGACATGGTGCTGAACATCGGCCCGCAGCATCCCTCGACGCACGGTGTGCTGCGGCTTCGCCTCGTCCTGGACGGCGAGCGGATCCAGCACGCCGAGCCGGTGATCGGCTATATGCACCGCGGCGCGGAGAAGCTCTTCGAGGCGCGCGACTACCGCCAGATCATCATGCTCGCCAACCGGCACGACTGGCTGTCGGCGTTCTCCAACGAGCTGGGCGTGGTGATGGCCGTCGAGCGGATGCTGGGCATGGAGGTGCCCGAGCGCGCGGTGTGGGTGCGGACGCTGCTGGCCGAGCTGAACCGCGTGCTGAACCATCTGATGTTCCTCGGCTCCTACCCCCTGGAGCTGGGTGGTATCACCCCCGTCTTCCACGCGTTCCGTGAGCGCGAGGAGCTCCAGACCGTCATGGAGGAGATCTCCGGCGGCCGGATGCACTACATGTTCAACCGCGTCGGCGGTCTCAAGGAGGACCTGCCGGCCGGCTGGCTCGGCCGGGCCCGGCACGCCGTCGCCGATGTGCGCTCCCGGATGGACGTCTTCGACAACCTGGTCCTGGGCAACGAGATCTTCCGCGGCCGTACGCGGGGGATCGGCGTGCTCGCGCCCGAGACGGTGCACGCGTACGGCGTCTCCGGGCCGATCGCCCGCGCCTCCGGTGTCGACTTCGACCTGCGGCGCGACGAGCCGTACCTGGCGTACGGGGAGCTGCAGTCCACGCTCAAGGTCGTCACCCGGCAGGAGGGCGACTGCCTGGCGCGCTTCGAGTGCCTGCTGGAGCAGAGCCACAACGCGCTCGATCTCGCCGATGCCTGCCTGGACCGGATCGCCGAGCTGCCAGCGGGGCCGATCAACCAGCGGCTCCCCAAGGTCTTGAAGGCGCCCGAGGGCACGACGTACGCCTGGACCGAGAACCCCCTGGGGATCAACGGCTACTACCTCGTCTCCAAGGGCGACAAGACCCCCTACCGCCTCAAGCTGCGCTCGGCGTCGTTCAACAACATCCAGGCGCTGGTGGAGCTGCTGCCGGGGACGCTGGTCGCCGACATGGTGGCGATTCTCGGGTCGCTCTTCTTCGTCGTGGGCGACATCGACAAGTAGGCGGCGGGCGACTCGTCCACACCCTGTGGACGGGGGTCGCGGGAGCCCAGACCGTCGGAAAGCGTTCGGCCCCGGAGCCTGTGAGGGCTCCGGGGCCGAACTGCCGGATGTGGCGACCGAGGTGGTCAGGACATCGCGGTGCGCAGCGCGCCGAGGTCGAGCTGTTCGGTCTCGTCGTGCGCGGTGAGGTCGATGACCTCGCCCGCGCCGGTGGTGGTCTCGCCGTCCGCGACCGGTTCGGCGGCCTCCTCGCCGTCCGTCCCGGCGCGCCCCGCGGTCAGCTCCGCACGAGCCTCCTTGCGCGCCTCTGTACGCGCCACACGGGCCTTGGCGCGGGCCGACTGCTCCGCGAGCGCCTCGTCGCCGACGACGTCCGCCAGATCGTCCTCCAGCGGCGCGGGCAGCTCCCGGGGGCCGGCGGCAGCCGCGTTGCCGAAGAAGTCGAAGCCGCCCAGTTCGCGCGAGGCGGTGGGGCGGTGCGGGGCGACGGCGGTGGCGGTGGCCGGGACGGGGCGGAGCGCGGGTCCGGCGGCGGTGGCCGTACGGGCGTGGCGTGCCTCGCCCGTGCGCTCGGCGGCGGCCGCCCGGCTGTTCCCCCGGCTGTTCTCACCGTCCTGGGCGCTCTGGGCGCTGGGGGCGGTGTGGCCGTTTTGGGCGGCGCGCTGCCGGGCGGCGTTACGGGCCAGTTGGCCCAGCGCCCGGTCGGCCCGCGCGTACAGGGCGGGGGTCGGGCCCTGGCGGTCCGCGGCCGGGCGGCCCGGGGGTGTGGCGGGCTCGCGCTGGGCCGGGACGGGCCCGGCGACGGCCGGCAGCGCCCTGGTCGGGGCGGCGGCCTCTATGGCGAGCAGCCGGCGGCCCTCCAGGGCGCTGGCCCGCTCGGTCTCGGCGGTGGCGTAGCGGCGCAGCAGCTCGGCGTGCTCGCTGCGCAGCCGGGCCAATTCGGCACGCTTGGCGCGCAGTTTGGTGTCCAGGGCCGCGCGGAGCTCGCGGGACTCCTCGACGTCCGTTTCGAGCTCGGCTATCCGCTCCTCGGTGCGCCACTCGTCGCGCACCCGGGCGCGGGTGAGTTCGGCGACCCGTCGGCCGGCCTTGCGGTCCCAGCTCCGCAGCAGGACGGCGCCGGTCAGTGCGGCGGCTGCCGCGCCCGCGGCGAGCACCCGTTGCACCAGATCGTCGCCGACAAACCACGCGCCCGCGGCGCAGGCGATTGACGCACCGGCGACCGTCGAGGGAGGAAGCAGCCGGTGGAGGGGTGGTGAATGGCGGTGGCGTCCTCGTGGCATGGCCAGAAACTTACCGTGCGTGCGGGACCTATGGGGCCCCGCCCGCCAATCCGTTTCCCGCTGGTTACTTCTTGGCCAGCCCCTTGGACTCCAAAAACGCCTGCGCGACATCCGCGGGCTTGAGCCGCTCGGCATCCACCTTGCGGTTCAGGTCGATCAGATCTTCGGTCGTCAGGGCGTTCGCGAGCTTCCCGAGGGCGGCCTCGATCTCCTTGCCACCTGCGCTCTTGGCATTCACCACCGGCAGCACATTGTCGGCGTTCTGGAGCTTCTTGTCGTCCTTGAGAAGCACCAGGTCGAAGTTGTCGAGCGTGGCGTCCGTGGTCGTGGTGAGCACCAGTTGGTCGGTGCCGTCCTTGACCGCCTGCTTGGCCTGCGGGGTCCCGACTCCCTTGGGGTCCAGGCCCGTGATGTCGATGCCGTACGTCCGCTCCAGGCCCGGCTTGCAGAACACCCGGGTCTCGCACTCCTCGCCCGCCGCGAGTTTGATCTTCTGCTTCGATTTGCCGAGGTCGGAGAGGGTCTTCAGCTTGTGCTCGGCGGCGAATTCCTTGGTGACCGCGAACGCGTTCTGATCCGTCGCCCCGCCCGCGGGCAGGACCTTGAGTCCGCGCGGCCCGGCGAGCTTCTTCAGCGCCGCCACCGTCTTGTCGACGTCACTGGAGGCGACGGGCTTCGCCTTGCTGCCGTTCTTCTTCGCGTTGAGGAATTCGGCGAGCGTGGAGGCGTATTCCGGAACCACATCGATCTGGCCCTTCTCCAGGGCCGGTTCATACAGCTCGCGATTGGCGAGCGTCTGCACCCGGGTGCGGTATCCGGCGTCGGCGAGGACCTTGGAATATATCTCGGCGAGCACCTTCGACTCGGTGAAACCGGCCGAGCCGATGACGAGCTCGCCCTTGCCTCCCTTGCCGTCGCCGCCGCCCTTCTCCTCCAGGCTCTGGCCACCGCACGCGGCCAGTCCGGCCGCCAGCGCGACGACGGTGCCCGCGACAAGCGCGGTCCGGGCCGCGCGCGACTTGCTGCTCATGGATGCCACCATTCAGTCCGTTCGGATCAGCTCGGGTCCGGCCGGGTCGGGTTCGGTTCGTGGTCCGGTCGGGTTCGGGTCGGTCAGGTTGTGATCGGGGCGGTCGGGTCGTGGTCGGGTCAGGTCGTGCCGGGTCGGCAAGGGCGCGCGGCCGGACCGGTCGAGGCGGTCGGGGACGTCGGCCGGCTTCGGTCCCTACGGGGCGGGTGCCGATGCCGGTGTGCCGCGGCTGCGCCCCTCGCCCGCGCCCCCGGTCGTACGCGAGGCCGTCCGCGCGGCGCGGCGCCGCCCCCGCATCGGGTCCAGGAGCCGCTCCGCGAGGACGAGTACGCCCTCCACGGCCAGGGCGAGCACGGCCACCAGCACGGCGCCCGCGACGACCTGGGCGGTGTCGTAGTTGCCGAAGCCGGCGGTGATGATCCGGCCCAGGCCCCCGCCGCCGGCGAGCGCGGCCAGCGTCGCGGTCGCCACCACCTGGACCGTGGCCGACCGCAGGCCGGTCATGATCAGCGGGTAGGCGAGCGGTATCTCGACCCGCACCAGGAGCTGCGGCCCCGACATCCCCATCCCACGCGCCGCCTCGACCACGTCACGGTCCGCCTCCCGCATGCCCAGATAGGCGTTGGTCAGCAGCGGCGGTACGGCGAACAGCACCAGCGCGATGATCGTCGGCCAGTCCCCGTGCCGCCCCAGCGGACTGAGCGTCAGCAGCACCAGCACCGCGAACGTCGGTACCGCGCGCCCCACGTTGGAGAGGTTGACCGCCAGGGCCCCGCCCTTGCCGATGTGCCCCAGATACAGCGCCAGCGGCAGGGCTATCAGGCAGGCGAGGAGCAGGCACAGCCCGCTGAGCCAGACATGCTCGGCCAGCCGATGCCACACCCCCTTCTCCCCCGCCCAGTTGGCCGCCGTCGTCAGCCACTGCCAGGCATCCGCGATCGCCCCCATGCTCAGCCCACCGCCTTCGCCGTCCGTGCGCCGCGCCGCGCACGGGACGTCGCCCGCGCCTGCGCCCGCGTCCAGGGCGTCAGCAGCCGCTGAAGGCCCATCAGCAGCACATCGGCCGCCAGCGCCAGCAGCACGCACAGCACCGACGCCGTCAGCACTTCCGCCTTGAAGAAGCCCTCCATGCCGCTGGATATGAGATTCCCCAGGCCGCCGTATCCGACGACGGAGCCGACGGTCGTCATCGCCACCGTCGAGACCGTCGCGATCCGCAGGCCGGCCACCACCGCGGGCAGCGCCAGCGGGAGCTCCACCTCGAACAGCAGCCGTGCGGAGCCGTACCCCATCCCGCGGGCGGCCTCCCGCACCTCGGCGGGCACCGCCTGCAGACCGGCGAGGATGTTGCGCACCAGGATCGTCAGCGAATACAGCACCAGGCCCGTGACGACCACCGCCGCCGAGACCCCGAACACCGGTGTCAGCAACGCGAACATCGCCAGCGACGGGACCGTGTACAGCACCGTCGTCAGCCCCAGGACCGGCCCGGCCGCGCCCCGGCGGTGCCGGGCGAGCAGCGCCAGCGGAAAGGCGATCAGCAGGCCGATCGCCACGGACACGGCGGTGATGCCGAGGTGCTGGACCGTCGCGTCCACCAACTCCTGGCTGCGGGTGCGCAGATACTCACCACAGATCCAGTCGTTCGTCACCAGACAGCTCGGCCCGGCGGCACTGCCGCTCATGGCTCGTCACCTCCCCCGTCCCTGTCGCACACCTTTGCGGTGGCTTTCTGCGACCCTAAACCCCGCCACTGACAATCGGCCCGGCCCCGCAGCTCACCGGCTGCATCGCCATCCGCGCGCAACACCGCGTTCACAGGGCCCCGGCCACAATGGGCCCGTCGACAAGGGGAAACCATGATCCGCTTCGAGCACGTCACCAAGAGCTACGCCGACGGTACGAAAGCCGTGGACGACCTCACCTTCGAGGTCGCCGAGGGGGAACTCGTCACGCTCGTCGGCCCCTCGGGCTGCGGCAAGACCACCACGATGAAGATGGTCAACCGCCTCGTCGAGCCCACCAGCGGCCGCATCCACCTCGACGGCGAGGACATATCCACCATCGACCCGGTCCAGCTGCGGCGCCGCATCGGCTACGTCATCCAGCAGGTCGGGCTCTTCCCCCACAGGACCGTCCTGGACAACACCGCCACCGTCCCGCACCTCCTCGGCCGGCCGCGCGGCAAGGCCAGGGCCCGCGCCGCCGAACTCCTCGACCTGGTCGGCCTGGACCCGTCGACGTACGGCGACCGCTACCCCGACCAGCTCTCCGGGGGCCAGCGCCAGCGCGTCGGCGTGGCCCGCGCGCTCGCCGCCGACCCGCCCGTGCTGCTGATGGACGAGCCCTTCGGCGCCGTCGACCCGGTCGTCCGCGAGCACCTCCAGAACGAGTTCCTGCGGCTGCAGTCCACGCTCCGCAAGACGGTCCTGTTCGTCACCCACGACATCGAGGAGGCGGTCCGGCTCGGCGACCGGATCGCGGTCTACGGGGCCGGGCGCATCGAGCAGTTCGACACCCCCGCGACGGTGCTGGGCGCGCCGGCGACCCCGTACGCCGCCCGGTTCGTCGGCGCGGACCGGGGCCTGAAGCGGCTCTCCGTCACGCCCGTCGACCCCGGTGATCTCGAACAGCCGCCGGTCGTCCGCCTCGACGATCCCGCGGCCCGCGCCGCCGAGCGGCTGACCTCCGAGGGCGCGCCCTGGGCGGTCGTCCTTCAGGCCGACGGATCACCGTACGGCTGGGTGGCGGCCGCGGCGCTCACGGGAGCGGCGGGCGGCCCGCCGGCGGGCCGCGGTCTCGACAAGGCCGCCTCCGGGGGCACTGTCCGTGAGCACGCCCGGCGGATGGACGCCTGGCTGCCGCTCGGCGCTCCGCTCAAGGACGCGCTCAGCGCGATGCTGCGGCACGACGCCGGCTGGGTCGCGGTCCGCGACGGAGAGCGCCATCTGGGTGTCCTGACGCCTGCCGGGCTGCACGGCGCGCTGCGCCGGTCCACCGCCGCGGACGCCGGGAACCTCCCGCGCGGCGAGGTGTTGCTCGACACGGTCCCGGGCGCGGGAGCCTGACCGCGGCCGACGGCGGATCGCGGCGGCCGCGACGTCACACCGCGGCGTCCACCCCGCCGTTTCCCTCGTCGTCGGGAAGCTTGCAGACCCGCTCCAGGAAGATCGCCGCGGCGACCACCGCCGCCCCGGCGAGCACCGACAGACCGGCGTAGATCGCCTGGTCCCGGCGCGGTGCGACATCGAGCCCGGCGGTCAGCATGAAGACGCCGACGCCGCCGTAGAGACCCGCGACCAGCGACGCCACCAGGGCGCTCGCCTGCCCGAAGACCACCGCCCGGGCGGCCACCAGCGGATCGACGCCCTTCGCGCCGGGCCGGCGCTCTCGCTGGGCGCGCAGCCGCGAGCGGAGCGAGAGGGCGGTGGCGGCGAGCACCGCGGCGATCAGTGCCAGCACGATCGGCGCGGCCACCGGCACGCTGGGCAACGTCCCGAACGAGTCCCACAGCCGGGCGCCGCCCCAGGCCAGCACCCCGGCCGCCAGAAACAGCCCGACCAGCACCTTGATGTGTAGCTGCTTCACCGAGCGATCGCCCCTCGCACCGTCATGACCATCCCTGCCGTCACGACCATCTTGCCGTTATGGCCGCGCTGTCCGTTCCGTACGCATGCCTCCCGCAGGGAACCGACCCGCAACCCTAACGGCTACTCCGGCAGCCGCAGTTCCAGATCCGCCCGCGGCGCCACGCCGGCGTGGCCGATCGACGCGAGAAGTTCGGCCACCGCGCCGCGCCCGGGGACCACCGCTTCCGGGTCGATGTCGTGCCACGGCACCAGCACGAACGCCCGCTCGTGGGCGCGCGGGTGCGGCAGCGTCAGCCGCGGGTCGTCGGAGAGGACGTCCTGATAGGCGAGGATGTCCACATCGATGGTGCGCGGGCCCCAGCGCTCGTCGCGGACCCGCTCGAAGGCCTCCTCGATCGCGTGTCCGCGCTCCAGGAGGGAGTCCGGCGGCAGCGTCGTCTTGATGAGCACCACGGCGTTGAAGTACGACGGCTGGCTGCCCGGTGCCACGCCCCACGGCTCGGTCTCGTACACCGGGGAGACCGCCTTGACCCGCAGACCAGGGGTGTCCTCCAGCGCGTCGACGGCCCCCTGGAGGGTCTCCAGGCGGTTGCCGAGGTTGCTGCCGAGGGAGATCACGGCGCGTTTGGGGTTGGAGAGCGTCACGTCGGCGGCGTCAACCTGCTCCACCACCGAGGCGGGCACCGGCTGTACGGTCGGGTCACTGCTGCTCATACTCGGCTCCGAGTGATGGTGATGGTCACGTCGTCGAAGGGGACGGTGATCGGCGCGTCCGGCTTGTGCACCACCACCTCCACTTCCTGCACGCCCGCGTGCTTGAGGCACTGGTCGGCGATGCGCTCCGCCAAGGTCTCGATGAGGTCGACGGGCTCGCCCTCCACGACGGCCACCACCTCCTCGGCCACGACCCCGTAGTGCACGGTCTTCGCGAGATCATCGGAGGCAGCCGCCTGGCGGGTGTCCAGACCGAGGACCAGGTCGACGATGAAGGTCTGGCCTTCCTCGCGCTCACGGGGGAAAACCCCGTGGTGGCCCCGGGCCTTCAGCCCACGCAGCGCGACACGATCCACGCGAATCACTCCCACTGGTCCACGGCACCTCTGGCGCCACTGATCGTCGGTTCCGGGCAGGCGCCGGAGCGATCCGGCAACACTGCCCCGCCATCGAATCTACCTTCGAGCACCGACAGTCCTCGCCCACGGGGGCTATGGACAAGACCCCGACCTGCTGCTAGGCGCGGCGCGCCCCGCGGGCCGGGAGATCGTCCGCGCGGCCTCTTACCCCCCTGCCCACGCCCCACCCCTACCCGTGCCGCACTTGGCTCGAACGGGTGCGCCCCCGCCCGGACGGCTGACGCCCGCCGCTGACGCTTTGCGCAGGCCATCGCCGTGAGCGCAAGGGCGGGCGGCCATGGCAAGGCTCACACGCCGCCCCGCCCGGGCCCGTGGAAACGCCGTTGCGCCCGGGACGGCCCGCTCAGCGGGCGTACGCACCCGGCACGCGCGAGGACTTAGCTCACAGGGCGTCCTCGTCGCCCTCGCCGTCCCCTTCCTCGTCCTCCTCGTCCTCGCGGTCCGCCAGCACCGGCGAGCCGTGGTGCGACCACACCCGCCAGCCGTCCTCCGTGCGCCGGAAGACGTTGGTCGCGACGACCAGCTGGCCGATCAGCGGCCCCACCGAGCCGTCGTCCTCGGCGGGCCCGCCGCTGAGGATGTTCTCGGTGCACGTCACCAGCGCGGTGTCGCCGATGACATCGATCTCCACGTCCGTGAGGAAGAACTGGATGTACTCGGTGTTCGCCATGATCAGGGCGTACGAGCGGAGCACCTCGCCGCGCCCGCGCAACACCGGCCAGCCGGGGTGGACCACACTCACCTGACCGTCCAGCCACAGCTCGGACAGCGCCTCGTGATCGCCGCGCTCGATGGTCTCGTACAGGGTCGTGTTCGCCTGCTCGACCAGCTCGATGTCCGTCCGTGGGCCCAAGCCGCTCACACCGCTCCCGTCGTGGTCGCCGTCGTCCCGTCCGTCTTTCCGTCAGCGGCCGGGCCGGCCGCGTCCCCCTTGGCGGACGCTGCCGCCGCACCCTCCACGGCACGGGCCACCCGTACCGCGTCCGCGCTCGCCCTGACCTCGTGCACCCGCACCGCCCAGGCCCCCTCTCGCGCCACCATCGCCGATACCGCCGCCGTCGCGGCGTCCCGCTCCCGGGCCGGCGGCGGGGCGGCTCCCTCGCCACCTGCCAGCACCCTGCCCAGGAACCGTTTCCTCGAAGCCGCCACCAGCAGTGGCCGGCCCAGCGCCCGCAGCCGCGCCAGTTGGGCGACCAGCGCCAGGTCGTGCCCGGCTTCCTTGGCGAAGCCCAGCCCCGGGTCGATGACGATCCGGTCCGGGTCGATGCCGCCGGACACCGCGCGGTCCATGGCCTGCGCGAGCTCCTCGACGACCTCCGCGACCACGTCCCCGTAGACGGCGCGGTTGTTCATGTCGATGGACTGGCCGCGCCAGTGCATCACGACGAACGGGACGTGGTGGGCGGCCACCACCGGCACCATCGCCGGGTCGGCGGCGCCCGCGCTGACGTCGTTGACCAGCCGCGCCCCGGCCCGGACCGCCTGCTCGGCGACCGAGGCGCGCATGGTGTCGACGGAGACCACCGCGCCGGCCGCGGCCAGCTCCCGGACGACCGGGACGACCCGGCGCAGCTCCTCGGCCTCGTCCACCCGCGCGGCGCCCGGCCGGGTCGACTCGCCGCCCACGTCGACGATGTCGGCGCCCTGCGCCACCAGGTCGAGACCGTGTTTGACGGCGAGTTCGGTGTCGAACCACTCGCCGCCGTCGGAGAACGAATCGGGCGTCACGTTCACGACGCCCATCACCGCGCAGCGGTCCCAGTCCGGCAGTCCGGCCACCTGGCCACGCAAGGTACTCATGGCACCAGCGTAGGCCGTGTGCCGACCGGCCGGATTGCGGCCGTCGCGTGCGGGTACGCGCCCGCCGCCGGGCCCTCGTGGCGCGGGGCGCGCGCCCTGCCCGGGCGGCCGGGCCGGGCGCCCGTCAGGCCGCCCGCTCGACCGCGCCCGCCGCGTGGACCGGCTCCACCGTGTGCACGCACGGCCGGGGCTCGGCGGCGTTCCCGCGGCGCAGTACGCGCGGCAGGCGCAGCTCCAGATAGCCCTCGGCCTGCAGCGCCGCCAGACCGATGCGCGGGATGTCACGGCTGTTGCGGAAGACCACGAAGCGGGGCTCCCAGCGTGGCCGGAACTTGTCGTTGAACTTGTAGAGCGACTCGATCTGGTACCAGCGGGACAGGAAGATCAGCATTCCCCGCCAGACCCGGATGACCGGACCGGCCCCGAGCTTCTCCCCGCGCTCCAGGGAGGAGCGGAAGACCGCGAAGTTCAGCGACACCTGCTTGATGCCGAGGTCGGGTGCGGCCTGCAGCGCGGCGACGATCAGCAGCTCGTTCATGCCGGGGTCGGCGCCGCGGTCACGCCGCATCAGCTCCAGGGAGATCCCGTTGTCGCCCCACGGCACGAAGTGCTGCATCGCCTTCAGATCGCCGTAGGGGCCGGGCTCCTCGCCCTCGGCGACGGGCAGGTGCGCGGTGGCGATCACCGCGTCGCCGTCGGCCACCGCGTCGATCCGGCCCAGCGCCATGGAGAAGCCGCGTTCGGTGTCGGTGTCCCGCCAGGCGTTCGCGGCCTGTTGGATCCGGTCCAGCTCGGCCGGGTCCAGATCGCGCACCCTTCGCACCCGGGTCTCGTAGCCGTTGCGCTCGATGCGCTTGACCATCTGCCGCACGTTGCGCATCGCGCGCCCGGAGAGGGTGAAGTCGGCCACGTCCACGATGGCCTCGTCGCCGAGCTCCAGGGCGTCCATGCCGGTCTCCCGGGTCCACACCTGGCCGCCGGTCTCGCTGCAGCCGGTGACCGCCGGCGTCCAGGAGTGCGCCCGCGCCTCCTCCATGAAGCGCTCGATGGCGCCCGGCCAGGCCTCGACGTCCCCTATCGGGTCGCCGCTGGCGAGCATCACGCCGGAGATGACCCGGTAGCAGACCGCGGCCTTGCCCGACGGGGAGAAGACCGCGCCCTTGTCGCGGCGCAGCGCGAAGTAGCCGAGCGAGTCCCGGGCGCCGTGGCGGGCGAGCAGCTCGCGCAGCCGCCCCTCGTCCTCGTCGGTCAGCCGGGCCGCCGGGTGCTCGGGGCGGAAGGCGAGGTAGGCGGTGGTGGCCACGGTCAGCAGGCCCAGCGCGCCGAGCGAGTAGCCGACGGTGTAGTCGACCTGGTGGGTGTAGCCGACCGGGCCCTCGAAGCCGAACAGGCCCCACAGGACGTGCTGGGCGCGCTCCCAGAAGGACGGCGAGCCGACGATCTTGTGGGGGTGGGAGCTGACGATCACCATGCCGATGGCGAAGCCGGCCCCGCCGAGGACGACGAGGTTGGCCACCGCCTTCCAGCGGCTGCGGGGATCGGGCAGCGCCGCGAACTCCCGCCGGTGCCACACCAGGAACACCAGCAGCGCCAGCGAGAGCAGCGCTCCGAAGACGGAGTGGCGGTACACCAGCTGGGCGGCGATCCCCACCGGGAGCAGCGCCACGGCCGCGCCCCAGGCCCGCCGCTTACGCCGTTTGAGTCCATGGGCCAGCAGGAGCAGCAGGATGCCGACGACAATGGAGGCGGCGGCCGCCAGCGGGCTCACCGCGCCCGGCAGCACCTCGGCGAGGGCGTGCACCCGGCTGTGCCGGAACCGCGGAAACACCCCGGCGGCCAGGTTCAACAGGCCGACGACCACTCCGGCCGTTCCGACGACCCCCGGCACCGACTCCGGCCGCGGGCCACGGAGCCAGCGTGGCGTGCGCCACGCAACCTTCCCCGACTTTTCGCCATCTAGCCTGTCAGACATCACTTTCCCGTCGCCCCGGTCGAGAGAACGTGCGAGCCTTGTCGCAGCATCTGGACTTTTTGCGCCCTGTATGACGGCGTTTCAGGGCTCGGGGTTCCCATAGCGGCACGGGATGGCCCGGCCGCCCGGAAGAAAGCACCTCATGGGTCTCACCAGCAAGAAAGTGCTGCTTCTTGCCGTCCTCGTCGCGGTGGCACTTTTCATCCTCACCATCTGGCTCTGGCCGCGCCTGTCCAAGGGGAACTGGCGCGCCGTCCTGGGACGCGTCGGGCTCCTGCTGGCGACCCAGCTCTCCGTGTTCGCCGCGGTCGGCCTGTCCGCCAACAATTCCTTCGGTTTCTACGCGTCCTGGGCCGACCTCCTCGGCCAGGAGCAGGAGCCGGGCGTGGTCACGAACTACCAGAGCGGGCCGAACGGCACCAAGCTGCGGATGCTGGGCACCGAGCGCATCAGCGTCCAGAACGGCTCCCGGCCCGCGGCCGCCGGCCGTATCGACAAGGTGCTGATCCAGGGCGAGCATTCCAAGATCGCCAGCCCCGCATTCGTGTATCTGCCGCCGCAGTACTTCCAGAAGAAATACGCGAACAAGAAATTCCCGGCGGCGCTGGTGCTCACGGGCTACCCCGGCACGGCGGAGGCCCTGTACAAGAAGCTGCATTTCCCGCAGACCCAGCACGAGCTGCTCAAACACCGCAAGATGCAGCCGACCGTCCTGGTGATGATGCGGCCGACCGTGGCGCCGCCCCGCGACACCGAGTGCGTCGACATACCGAACGGCCCGCAGACCGAGACGTTCTTCACCAAGGATCTGCGCGCGGATATCGCCGAGCACTACCGAATAGGTCGCGAGGCCAAGAACTGGGGAGTCATGGGCGACTCCACCGGCGGCTACTGCGCACTGAAGATGACCATGCGCCACCCCGAGGCGTACTCCACCGCGGTCTCGCTCTCCGGCTCGTACAGGGCGCCGCTGGACGCCACCACCGGCCCCCTCTTCGGCGGCAGCAAGCGGCTGGAGCTGGAGAACAACCTGCTGTGGCGGCAGCGCCACATGCCCGCTCCGCCGGTGAACCTGCTGGTCACCAGCAGCAAGCAGGGCGAGAGCAACTACCAGCACACGCTGCGCTTCATCGAGGAGACGAAGTCGCCCACCCGCATCTCGTCGATCATCCTCGACAGCGGTGGCCACAACTTCAACACCTGGCGCCGCGAGATTCCGGCGGCCCTGCAGTGGATGGGCAGCCGGCTGAAGGCCTGACGGCAACGGCCGTCGCGGCGGCTTACGTCCCCGCCGCGACGGAATCGCCCCCGGGCGTCAGCGCGCCAGTATCAGGCTCATGGCCTCGGCCCGCGTCGCCGCGTCCCGCAGCTGGCCGCGGACGGCCGACGTCGTGGTCTTGGCACCCGGCTTCCGCACCCCGCGCATTGTCATGCACATGTGCTCACACTCGATGACGACGATCACGCCGCGCGGTTCCAGGATCTCCATCAGGGAGTCCGCGATCTGCGTCGTCAGCCGCTCCTGGACCTGTGGACGGCGGGCGAACACATCGACCAGCCGGGCCAGCTTGGACAGGCCGGTGATCTTGCCGTCGGTGGACGGGATGTAGCCGACATGGGCCACGCCGACGAACGGCACCAGGTGGTGCTCGCAGCTGGAGACCAGCTCGATGTCCTTGACCAGCACCATCTCGTCATGGCCCAGGTCGAAGGTGGTCGTCAGCACGTCCTCCGGCTTCTGCCACAGGCCGGCGAAGATCTCCTTGTACGCCCGTGCCACCCGCGCCGGCGTCTCCAGCAGCCCCTCACGGTCCGGGTCCTCGCCCACCGCGATGAGCAGCTCGCGGACGGCGTTCTCCGCACGCTTCTCGTCGAACGTGCCGATCTTGCCGTCGACGCCCAGCGTCACAGGGTCGGTCATGTGGTGCCTCGTTCCTTCTGCGCCCGCTCAGCAGCGCGGGTGGAATCGCGAAATGCCGCGCCCCCCAGGCTAAACCTGAGGGGCGCGGCATTTATTCCGGGGGCCGGGTGGCCCGAGGAGATCAGCTCTCTGTGCGCGGCTCCTCGGAAGCCTCCGCCTTCTCCGTCGAGACGGTGGCCGTCGTCGTCACGGAGCCGTTGGCCGGGGCCAGCTCCTTGGGCGACAGCACCGGCGGGCGGCTGGAGGGCGTACGACGCGACGAGCCGGTCCACGCCGGGCGGGCCGGGCGCTTGACCACGTGCTTGAAGAGCTCGGCGATCTCCTCCTTGTTGAGCGTCTCCTTCTCCAGGAGCGTCAGCACGAGGTTGTCGAGGATGTCGCGGTTCTCGACCAGGATCTCCCACGCCTCGTTGTGCGCGGTCTCGATCAGCTTCTTGACTTCCTCGTCGACCAGCGCGGCGACCTCCTCGGAGTAGTCGCGCTGGTGACCCATCTCACGGCCCAGGAAGGGCTCGGAGTTGTCGGTGCCGAACTTGATCGCGCCGAGCCGCTCGGTCATGCCGTACTGCGTGACCATCGCGCGGGCCGTGGCCGTGGCCTTCTCGATGTCGTTCGCGGCACCGGTGGTCGGGTCGTGGAAGACCAGCTCCTCCGCCGCGCGCCCGCCCAGCATGTACGCCAGCTGGTCGAGCATCTCGTTGCGGGTGGTGGAGTACTTGTCCTCGTCGGGCAGGACCATGGTGTAGCCCAGAGCCCGGCCGCGGGACAGGATCGTGATCTTGTGGACCGGGTCGGAGTTCGGTGAGGCCGCCGCAACCAGGGCGTGTCCGCCCTCGTGGTACGCGGTGATCTTCTTCTCCTTCTCGGACATGATCCGGGTCCGCTTCTGCGGGCCGGCCACGACGCGGTCGATCGCCTCGTCCAGGAAGTGGTTGTTGATCAGCTTCTCGTCGCCCCGGGCCGTCAGCAGCGCGGCCTCGTTCAGGACGTTCGACAGATCGGCACCGGTGAAGCCGGGGGTGCGCTTGGCGACGGCCGAGAGGTCGACGTCCGGCGCGACCGGCTTGCCCTTCTGGTGGACCTTGAGGATCTCCAGACGGCCCTGCAGGTCCGGGCGGTCGACGGCGATCTGCCGGTCGAAGCGGCCGGGGCGCAGCAGCGCCGGGTCGAGGATGTCCGGACGGTTCGTGGCGGCGATCAGGATGACGCCGCCCTTGACGTCGAAGCCGTCCATCTCGACCAGGAGCTGGTTGAGGGTCTGCTCGCGCTCGTCGTGGCCACCGCCCAGGCCCGCACCGCGGTGCCGGCCGACGGCGTCGATCTCGTCGACGAAGACGATCGCCGGGGCGTTCGCCTTGGCCTGCTCGAAGAGGTCACGGACCCGGGAGGCACCGACACCGACGAACATCTCGACGAAGTCGGAGCCGGAGATCGAGTAGAACGGGACGCCCGCCTCGCCGGCGACGGCACGCGCCAGCAGCGTCTTGCCCGTTCCGGGCGGGCCGTACAGCAGCACGCCCTTGGGGATCTTGGCGCCGACGGCCTGGAACTTGGCCGGTTCCTGCAGGAACTCCTTGATCTCGTGGAGCTCCTCGACGGCCTCGTCCGACCCGGCGACGTCCGCGAACGTCGTCTTGGGGGTGTCCTTGGTGATCAGCTTCGCCTTCGACTTCCCGAAGTTCATCACCCGGGAGCCGCCGCCCTGCATCTGGTTCATCAGGAACAGGAAGACGACCACGATGAGGACGAAGGGGAGCAGCGAGAGCAGCACACCGACGAACGGGTTCTGCTTCGACGGGGAGACGGTGTACCCGTCCTTGATTTCGCCGGTCTGGTATTTGGCCTGCAGGTTCTTCGCCAGATCGACGCCCTGGTCGCCGATGTAGCTTGCCTGGATCTTGTTGGAGCCGTCGACCTTGTTGGAGCCGGACAGCTCGACCTTGATCTTGTTCTCGTCACCGGTCGTCAGCTCGGCGGACTTCACCTTGTTGTCAGCGATCGCCTTGACGACCTGACCGGTGTCCACCGTTTTGTAGCCGCCGGACGAGCCGACGACCTGCATCAACACGACCACGGCGAGGACGGCCAGCACGATCCACATGACCGGCCCACGGAAGTATCGCTTCACGTCCATCCATACGGAGCCGTCAACGGCCCCGTCCCTCCTGCCACAGTGAGGCACAACGCCCTCTGAGGGCTGGTCGTGCGTACGGTGTATTACTGGCCCGAAAAAGAACTGCCTTCGGACGGTACCCCAGCATTGTCACCCGGCGCCTGCGCCGGGAGTGAACATGCAGCCGAGGATTCCGCTCACCCTGCTCCAACGGCGGGAGACCCGAAAGGGTTCCCGCCGGTCGGAAGTGACGGTCTCAGCCGCCGTAGACGTGCGGGGCGAGGGTGCCGACGAAGGGCAGATTGCGGTACTTCTCCGCGAAGTCCAGGCCGTAGCCGACGACGAACTCGTTGGGGATGTCGAAGCCGATCCACTTCACGTCGATGGCGACCTTCGCCGCGTCCGGCTTGCGCAGCAGCGTGCACACCTCCAGGGAGGCGGGCTCGCGCGAGCCGAGGTTGGACAGCAGCCACGACAGCGTCAGGCCGGAGTCGATGATGTCCTCGACGATCAGGACGTGCTTGCCCTTGATGTCGGTGTCCAGGTCCTTGAGGATGCGGACCACACCGGAGGACTGGGTGCCCGCGCCGTAGGAGGACACGGCCATCCAGTCCATCGTGACGGGGGTGGACAGCGCACGCGCCAGGTCCGCCATCACCATCACGGCGCCCTTGAGGACACCGACGATGAGCAGGTCCTTGCCCGCGTACTCCGCGTCGATCTTCGCAGCCAGCTCCGCCAGCTTCGCGTCGATCTCTTCCTTGGTGATGAGTACCGACTGAAGGTCGGCGCCCATGTCCTTGTCGTCCACCCGTGCCACTCTCGCTCGGTTCGGTGTTCACGCCAGTCGTGAGACTGCAGAAGTCGTGGGACTTCACAGGCCGGGCAGCTCTGCGGCTCAACCCTGCCGAATGACCAGTCTGCCACCCTGCCGGCGGACACCCACCCGCCCGGGGAGGTTGATGGCTCCCTGCCCCCGCCAGGCGGTGATCAGCCGGTCCACTTCCTCGATGTGGCGGGCGAAGAGCGAACCGGCCGGGGAACCGGCGGCGATGACCGCCCGGCGCAGCACCCGGCGGCGGACCGCGGGCGGCAGGGCGAACAGGGCGGCGACGTCGAGGGTGCCGGAGTCGTCGAGCACCGTGCCCTCGGCCGCGGCGGCCCAGGCGTCCAGCGCGTCGGCGTCGTCGCGGGAGAGCTGGGCGGTACGGGCCAGCGCCTCGACGACGCCCTTGCCGAGCGCCTTCTCCAGGGCGGGCAGCCCTTCGTGGCGCAGCCGTGAGCGGGTGTAGGCGGGATCGGCGTTGTGCGGGTCGTCCCAGACGGGCAGCGACTGGATGAGGCAGGCCTTGCGGGCGGTCTGGCGGTCCACGTCCAGGAAGGGGCGCCGGTAGCGGCCGCCCGTCCCGGAGCTCGCGGCCATCCCGGAGAGCGAGCGGGTGCCGGAGCCGCGGGCGAGGCCGAGGAGCACCGTCTCGGCCTGGTCGTCGCGGGTGTGGCCGAGGAGGATCGCGGCGGCGCCGTGGCGCTCGGCGGTGGCGTCGAGGGCGGCGTAGCGGGCGTCCCGGGCGGCGGCCTCGGGGCCTCCCTCGCGGCCCACGGTGACGGCGACGACCTCTACGGGGTCGAGCCGCAGGGCCCGCATCCGCAGGGCGACCTCGGCGGCGCGAAGGTCGGAGCCCTCCTGGAGGCCGTGGTCGATGGTGACGCCCCCGGCGCGGACGCCCAGCTTGGGGGCCTCGAAAGCGAGAGCGGAGGCGAGCGCCATCGAATCGGCGCCGCCGGAGCACGCGGCGAGCACGAGCGGGGGCTCGTGCCGGTCCTGTGCGCAGTGGTGGGTGAGCACGTCGTGGAGTACGCGGCGGACCGCCAGGCGTATCGCGGCGACCGCTGGATGGGGACCCATGTCCGTTTCCAATCGTTCAGCTGGGGAGCCTCAGCCGGTGAGGGCGTTTTCGTCACACAGAGTGCCTAGATGGTGACAGAGGCGAGCGGTTCCCCGAGCATTGCACGCCTATCCCTCGCCAACGGTCCCTCAGACGGGTGATTGAAGGGGCGCTCTTCTGCCACGCGGCGTGCCCAGCTCACAACGTTCCTCTACGGTGCCCCGTCCGCCTTGCGGTGCACCCGCGCGATCCAGTCCGCCGGTTTGGCGATCTCTTGTTTGGTGGGGAGCGTGTTCGGCGATGTCCAGATCCGGTTGAATCCGTCCATGCCGACCTCCTCCGCGACCGCACGCACAAAGCGCTCGCCGTCGCGGTATTGCCGCAGCTTGGCGTCCAGACCGAGCAGTTTACGCAGCGCCAGGTCGAGCCGGCCGGCACCGCTGGCCCGCCGCTTTTGGAACTTCTCCCGGATCTCGGCGACCGAGGGCACGACATCGGGCCCCACGCCATCCATCACATAATCCGCGTGCCCCTCCAGAAGGGACATCACCGCCGTCAACCGCCCGAGGATCTCGCGCTGCGCGGGTGTCTGCACGAGATCGACGAGCGAGTGGCCCTCGTCGCCCTGCTCGCCCTCGGGCTTGGCGCCGGCCAGCGACTGGGCGGCCTCGCGCAGCCGCTCCAGGAGGGTGCCCGGATCGATGTCGGTCTCACCGAGGAACGACTGGATCTCGCCCTCGATGTGGTCGCGCAACCACGGGACGGCGGTGAACTGGGTGCGGTGGGTCTCCTCGTGGAGGCACACCCACAGCCGGAAGTCGTGCGGTTCGACCTCCAGCTCGCGCTCCACATGGACGATGTTCGGCGCCACGAGCAGCAGCCTGCCGCCCTGGGCCGCGGCCGGCAGGCTCCGGGAAGCCGGCGCGAACGTCTCGTACTGGCCGAGGACCCGCGACGCCAGGAACGACAGCAGCATGCCCAGCTCCACGCCGGTCACCTTGCCGCCGACCGCGCCGAGCACCGCGCCCCCGGGGAGCGTCGAGCGGCGGTCCTCCATCTTGGCCAGCAGCGGCTTGAGCACGGCCCGGAACCCCGCGACGTTGGCCCTGATCCAGCCGGGCCGGTCCACGACCAGAACCGGTGTGTCATGGGGTGTCTCGCCCGTCGCGTCGGGCTGCGCCATCCGCGTGAAGGCGCGCACATGCGCCTCGGAGGCCTTGGCGTGCTTGCGCAGCTCGGCGACGATCGCCCGCGCCTCGTCCCGGCTCACCTCTGGGCCCGGCCGTACGAAACGGGTCGCGGTCGCCACCGCGAGATTCCAGTCGACCATCTCGGCTCCACCGATGCTCGTCATGAGTTCACCGTACGGGGCTGGGGGGAGGGCTGGTAGCCGGTTTCGCTGCGCCTTGCTGCTTCCCACGTTGTCGGCTTTCCCGCCGTGGGGGTTGTTCGCCGTTGCGCCTGCGGCGGGCCCCTCCGCTGCGCTTTGCTGCCGCCGACTCGTCTGGCTTTCTCGCCATTGCGGCGGGCTGGTGCCGCTGCGCGGGGCGTTTTCGGCAGCGGGTGCGCCCCTCCGGACTCCGTCCTGCGGTCCGCCCCCTCCCGTGGGTGGGGGAAGGAGACCGGTGGGCCTGAACGTCGGCGTTCGTGTGCCGGTAGTCGACGGACGGGGCCCGCCCCCATCGGCCTGTTCACCATCCACCCACGGGAGGGGACAGACCGTAGGACGGAGTCCGTAGGGCTGTCACCGCAGCCGACAAACAAACGCCCGCCGCAGGCGCAACGGCGAGACGGCACCACGGGGCCGCACCCGAAAAACAACCGCCCGCCGCCAGGCGCAACGGCGAACAACCACCACGGCGGGAAAGCCAAAAACGTGGGAAGCAACCCAGCGTCAGCGGCATCCGCAATTGGCCACCGCAGATGCCAAGTTGTCCAGGGCCCGCTGCGCGCCCTGCGCGTCCGTCGTGCCGGTGGTCATGAAGGCGAAGACCAGGAGGCGGCCGTCGGCGTCGACGACGGTGCCGGCGAGGGTGTTCACGCCGGTGAGGGTGCCCGTCTTGGCGCGTACGGCGCCGGCGCCGGCGCTCTGGCCCGCGTAGCGGTTGCTGAGGGTGCCGGTGAACGCGGCCACCGGCAGGCCGGTGACCACCGGGCGCAGGGCGGAGTGGTCGGGGGCGGAGGCCGCCAGCAGGAGGCGGGAGAGCAGGGCGGCGCTGACCCTGTCGGCGCGGTCCAGTCCGCTGCCGTCGGCGAAGACGGCGCCGGAGAGGGGGAGGCGGAGGCGGGCCAGTGCGGTGCGTACGGCCTTGCCGGCGCCGGCGAAGCTGGCCGGCTGGCGGGAGCCGATGGCGGCCTGGCGGGCCAGGGCCTCGGCGATGTCGTTGTCGGAGTAGGTGAGCATCCGCTCCACGAGGGCGGACAGCGGCAGGGAGTGCGCGGTGGCGAGGCGGTCGGGCCGCGCGGGGGCCTTGGCGGCGGAGGGCTCGCCGTCGACGGAGATGCCGCGCTGGTGGAGGAGGTCGGCGAAGGTGCGGGCGGCGGCGTCGGCCGGGTCCGCCGCACGCGGTGCGGGGCCGTGCTCGCTGTCGTCCAGGCGGGCCTCGTCGGCCATCAGCGCGGTGACCGGGGCGAGGTTCTCGTTGGGGCCGATGGGGTGCTCGACGGGGCCCGAGTAGGCGGAGGTGTCGTAGCCGAGGCTGACCTTGGTCAGGTGGCGGCGCTGGAGGGCGCGGGCGGTGGCGTCGGCGAGGGTTTGCAGGTTCGCGGGCTGATCGGCGGCGCCCTGCCGGGGGGCGCGGGCGGTGAGGGTGGGGTCGCCGCCGCCCACGAGCACGATGCGGTTCCTGCCGCCCATGACGACGGTGGTGTCGATGCGGTGATCGGGGCCGCGGGTGGCCAGGGCCGCGACCGCGGTGGCGATCTTGACGGTGGACGCCGGGGTGGCGGCCTTGGTCTGGCCGGCGCCGAAGACCTCGCGGCCCGCGGCCACGTCGAGGACGGAGGCGGTGCGCAGCGGGCCCAGCGCCGGATCCTCCAGCAGCGGGTCGAGGGCGTCGCCCAGCCCCTCGCTCGTGGGGACGGGGGCGGCGCCGCGGCCGCCCGCGGCGCCGGTCGTGCGGCCGCCGAGTGCGGGCAGCACCGGCGGTGCGCTGGGCCGGGCACCGGGGTCCGCGGCGTGATGCTCGCCACTGGCACCGTCCAGCACGGCCGCCTCCGCGCGCTCGGCCGTACGCTGACCGGAGTCCCACGGGCCGGCCGCCGCCACCGCGGCGATCGCGACCGCCAGCCCGGTGGCTGCGGAGACCGCCGTCAGCTGCCAGGTTTGCTGGGTGTGGCGCGGTATGGCCTGCCAGGCCTGCCGCGCGGCGTCGGCCGCCGCCTGTGCGCGCTGTCCCGCCGCGCGGGTCGCCGCCCGCGCGGAGCGCTGCACCGACTGCCATCTGACCTGCCATGTTCTGGTCTCCGGCACCTCGGACCAGCCCCTTTCGCCACCACACACCTGCGTGGGGGACACTTAATCACCAGACGTATGTGTTGATCATGGAGGAGCCACCCGTGGAGTTCGACGTCACCATCGAGATCCCGAAGGGTTCGCGGAACAAGTACGAGGTGGACCACGAGACCGGTCGGATCCGCCTGGACCGTCGACTCTTCACCTCGACCAGCTACCCGGCCGACTACGGCTTTGTCGAGAACACCCTGGGCGAGGACGGCGACCCGCTGGACGCCCTCGTCATCCTGGACGAGCCGACTTTCCCCGGCTGCCTCATCAAGTGCCGCGCCATCGGCATGTTCCGTATGACGGACGAGGCCGGCGGCGACGACAAGCTGCTGTGCGTCCCGGCGTCCGACCCTCGGGTGGAGCACCTGCGCGACATCCACCACGTGTCGGAGTTCGACCGCCTGGAGATCCAGCACTTCTTCGAGGTCTACAAGGACCTGGAGCCCGGCAAGTCCGTCGAGGGCGCCAACTGGGTCGGCCGCGCCGAGGCCGAGGCCGAGATCGAGGCCTCCTTCAAGCGCCTCGAGGCGCAGGGCGGCGCGCACTGACGCGCTGATTTTCCTACGCGAACGGGCGGCACCCAGTCGGGTTGCCGCCCGTCGTGCGTGAGGGGGTCGTTCTAGAACCCGCGGGTGCGCTTGGCCGCGCGGCGGCCGCCGGCCTCCTCCTGGGTGGTGGGCGCGCGCAGGAACAGCCGGGCGACCTCGGCGCCGAGGTTGACCCCCACGGCGATGGCCAGCGCCAGCGAAGCGGCCTGGACCAGGGACGTCAGGCCCTGCGGCAGGTGGCCCTGGGCGAAGTTGAGCAGGCCGAAGTACGTGGCGCTACCGGGCAGCAGCGGGCCGATGGCGGCGGTGACGTACGGCAGCGCGGACGCATAGCGGTAGCGGGAGAGCAACTGGCCGAAGAGGCCGACCAGTCCGGCCGCGATGGCGGTGGCGGGCACCGGATTGATGCCGGCGACATAGACCAGCGCGCCGTAGACCACCCAGGCGACGCCGCCGTTCAGGGTCGCGAAGGCGACAGTGGAACGTTCCTGCTGAAGCAGCACGCAGAACGCCAGCGCCAGCAGCATCGACGCGATGATCTGCACCAGCGGCTCGTTGTAGATGCCCAGTGCCTGCTCGGGGTCGATCCGCTTGAGTCCCGGGTTCAGCTGCAGGCCGATGTAGAGCACGCTGAGCACGCCGACGACGATGCCGACGATGAGGTAGCCGACCTCCAGCAGGCGGGCGGCGGCGGTGATGTAATAGCCGGTCAGCCCGTCGTGGACGCCGGCGACCAGCGCCCGCCCCGGGATCAGCGCGAACAGCCCACCGGTGATGACCGCGGAGGCCTGCACATTGGCGTGGGCCAGGCCGAAGGCGACGCCCACGGCGGCCGGCGGCATCGCCGCGACCACGAACTGGTAGAACTCCGGCAGCCCGCGCCCGGACGCGAGCCAGGCCAGCCGGTCGCCGAGCATCGAGCCCACCGCGGCCGCGAGGAACACCAGCGCCGTACCGCCGACCAGCATGGACGCGGCACCGGACAGCAGGCCGGAGGCCACCGTCAGCGCCCAGCTCGGGTAGGGGTGGCGGTTACGGCGGATCTCGGCGAGACCGCGGTAGGCCTCTTCGAGGGTGATGCCCTCGGAGGTGATGTCGTCGACGAGCCGGAAGACCGCGGACAGCCGGGTGTAGTCGACGCCGCGGCGGCGCACCGTCCGGCTGGCCGTGACCGGGTCGTCGACCAGTGAGGGCTGGTACGAGATCGACAGCAGGGTGAAGGTGACGGTCGGCTCGACCCGCTCCAGCCCGTAGGCGTGCGCGACACCGAACATGGCGGCCTCGACGTCCTCCGCGCCCTCGCCGCCGGCCAGCAGGATCTCGCCGATACGCAGCGTCAGGTCGAGCACGCGGGGCACGGCCGGGCCGGTCTCCTCGTCGCCGCGCTCCACGCGTTCGGGGATCGGGCGCTCGTGGACCGGCATGCGCAGCATGGTCCGCATCCGGTCCTGCCAAGGGGCTTCCTTGGTGAGGCTGACGGCCGGGATGCCGTGCGGCGGGGTGAACGCCAGGCCGAGGGCGGTGGCGCCGACGGGGGTGGGCAGCGGGGTCTGCCCGGTGGTGCCGCCGGGCGGTGCGAAAGCGGAGCCCTCCGGCTCGGTGGGCGCCTCCGGACGCAGACCGGTGGGGAGGGCGAACTCGGAGGTGGGGTGCTCCTCCTCTGGTGGCGGGGGCAGGGGGACGCCGAGCGGCGGGGTGAAGGCGGAGTGCGCCTCGTCCGACAGGGGCTTACGGTCCTCGGGTCCGCCCGTCTGCTCCGATACGTGTGGGTCCGACGCCACAGGTCTTCGCTCCTTGTTGGCCTCCTGGGGGATGGTCAAGGACACGATGCCTGATGCCGGGTCGGCGCGCTTGCCCGGGGCGTACATAGCCGGTCACCGCGCGGTGCCGGGCCGCCCGCGCCCTTGCCGGAGGCGGGTGCGGAGGGGCGGGACGGGCCCGCCCCGTGGCGGGTCAGCGCTTGGCGTGCCGGCCGCGGCGGGGCTCCGCCGGGGCGCCGTGCGGCCGCGCGGGGCCGGACTCCGCCGCCGGCTGCTGCGTCTTCGCCTTGCCGCGGGCGCGCAGGAACTCGATGGCGATCGGGATCACGGAGATCAGCACGATCGCGACCAGCATCATCTCGATGTTCTTGTGGACGAACTCGATGTTCCCGAGCAGCGCGCCGAGCAGGGTGACGCCCGCGCCCCACAGCGTGCCGCCGATGATGTTGAAGGTGAGGAAGGAGCGGTAGTTCATCCGGCTCACACCGGCGACGATCGGTGTGAAGGTCCGCACGATCGGCACGAAGCGGGCCAGGATCAGCGACTTGGGGCCGTACTTCTCGAAGAAGTCATGCGCCTTCTCGACGTTCTCCTGCTTGAACAGGCGGGAGTCGGGGCGCTTGAAGAGCGCGGGCCCGACCTTCCGGCCGAAGAGGTAGCCGGCCTGGTCGCCCAGGACGGCGGCCAGCACGACCAGCGAGCACACCAGCCACAGCGGCTTGTCCAGCTTGTTCGTGGTCACCAGCAGACCGGTGGTGAACAGCAGCGAGTCGCCCGGCAGGAAGAAGCCGATCAGCAGGCCGGACTCCGCGAAGACGATGACCAGGACGCCGATCAGGCCGAATGTCGCGATCAGATAGTCCGGGTCCAGCCACTGGGGGCCGAGCGCGAGAGTATTCACGGGGTGAAGGCTCCTGGGTCGAGGGCGCCGGATCGTGCGAGCGACGGGGTTGCAGGCGCGTGTGCGGCCCAAAGCTATCAACGCCGTGCTACCCCCCGTGGTTCCAGACGTACCTCGCCGGCCTCCACCCGACCGCTCCCCGACCGCTGGCCGAGCCCCCGGGGCCGGGTGATGCTGGCCACAAGGAGGTGCGCACCCATGGGTATCGACGAGTACGGCGGTGGGCAGCAGGAGCAGTCGGACGTCCTGGTCGTGACGACCAACGACGTGCCGGGGTTTCACGTGGATCGGGTGATCGGCGAGGTCTTCGGCCTGACCGTGCGCTCCCGCCACCTCGGCAGCCAGATCGGCGCGGGCCTGAAGTCGCTGGTCGGCGGCGAGCTGCGGGGGCTGACCAAGACCCTCGTCGAGACCCGCAACCAGGCGATGCAACGGCTGGTGGAGCAGGCCCGCTCCCGCGGCGCGAACGCGGTGCTGATGTTCCGCTTCGACGTCACGGAGGCCGCCGACGTGGGCACCGAGGTGTGCGCCTACGGGACGGCCGTGGTGATCGCGCCGAAGAGCTGAGCCGGTCGGCGGCACACCCGTACGGGCCGGAGGCGGGTGCTCCGGCCCGTACGGATCACTGGTGGCGGGCGGCGTTGGCGACGATCGCGTCGCGCAGGTAGACCGCGAGACCGGGCCTGATCGCCTCGAACGTGGCGGTGAAGCGCTCATCGGCGACGTACATCTCGCCGAGGCAGGTGTGGAACTCGTGGGTGCACGTGTAGGACGCGCCGTCCATGAACCGGCGGTGCTCCTCCGCCACGTCCATCGCGGCCTCGGAGCCGGCCGGCACCCCCTGCCCGAGCAGGTCCGCCATCTTGCGGTGGATGGCGTCGAACTCCGCCATCAGCCGCTTCCAGTCGTCCTTGGTGTACGTGGCCGCCCGGCGCTGCGACTCCTTGTAGGCGTCGGTGTGCCCCCAGCGCTCCTCGGCCTCCGCCGCGTACTGGTCGGGGTCGAAGTCCCCGAAGGCCTCGAACTTCTCCTCCGGTGTGAGGTTGATGCCCATTCTGCGTGCCTCCATCGCGTGTTGGACGGCCGCGGCCATCTCCTGGAGTCGGCCGATCCGCGCGGTCAGCAGCTCGTGCTGGCGCCGCAGGTGCTCCTGCGGGTCGGTGGTCGGGTCGTCCAGGAGGGTCGCGACCTCTTCGAGCGGAAAGCCGAGCTCCCGGTAGAACAGGATCTGCTGCAGCCGGTCCAGGTCCTTGTCGCCGTAGCGGCGGTGACCTGCGTGGTTGCGTTCGCCGGGCAGCAGCAGTCCGATCTCGTCGTAGTGGTGCAAGGTGCGCACCGTCACGCCGGCGAAGGCCGCGACCTGCCCTACCGAATAGCTCACTTCCGCTCCCTTCTCGGTACGCGCTCCACGATGTGTCCTCACGCCGCGTGAGGTGCAAGTCCGCATGCTGAAAAATCCGGTGGCGGCGGTATCGGGGGGTGAGATCCTGCCACCCATGCTGGGGATAACGGATCTGTCCACCTATTTGGTGGGGCTGGCGCTGATCATTCTGCTGCCGGGCCCCAATTCGCTGTACGTGGTGTCGGTGGCGGCCCGGCGCGGGCCCCGGGTGGCGTACCGGGCGGCGGCCGGTGTGCTGTGCGGCGACACGGTGCTGATGACGCTGTCGGCGGGCGGGGTGGCCTCGCTGCTGCAGACCAGCCCGGTGCTGTTCGCCGTCGTCAAGTTCGCCGGCGCGGGCTATCTGACGTGGCTCGCGGTCGGGATGCTGCGCGGCGCCTGGGCGCTGTGGCGCGGCCGGGAGGCGCGCCGGGCCGAGCGGACGGAGGGGGCGCCCAAGGCGGCGAAGGAGGCCGTCGAGCGGCCGTTCCGCCGGGCGCTCGTGGTCAGCCTGCTCAACCCGAAGGCGATCTTGTTCTTCATCTCCTTCTTCGTGCAGTTCGTGGACCCGTCCTACGCGCACCCGGTGCTGTCGTTCCTGACGCTGGGCGCCTGGGCGCAGCTGTTCAGCTTCACCTATCTGTCGATCCTGATCTTCAGCGGGACGTTCCTGGCGGCGACCTTCCGGCGGCGCAGGCGGCTGACGGCCGGGCTGTCCGCGGGCGCCGGCGCGGCGTTCCTCGGCTTCGCGGCGAAGCTGTCGCTGGCGAGCGCGGGCTGAGCGGAGCTCTTCGGAGCGGATCGATCCGGGTGCGGGGGGGGGGGGGGGGGGGGGGGGGGGGGGGGGGGGGGGGGGGGGGGGGGGGGGGGGGGGGGGGGGGGGGGGGGGGGGGGAGGGGGGGGGGGAAGGGGGGGCGGAGACGGAATCGGCTC
>NZ_JBVIRA010000027.1:0-36329 GCF_055576575.1 Streptomyces sp. NPDC033270 | reverse complement strand
GTGTGTGGGGGGGTGACGTGAGGTTGCCGGCTCACGCCGCCAACCCGCCCCCCCCCCCCCCCCCCCCCCCCCCCCCCCCCGCCCGTTCGCGCTTCCACTGGGCGAACCCTGGAGGCCGCGCACCCCATACGCCCGTATTGTCGGGTTCCAGGAGGTGCGTCCATGCCCGTCCACGACGTCCACGTCGCGGTCATCTACTACTCGTCGACCGGCACCATCGCCGAGCTCGCCCGGCTGATCGCGGACGCGGCCGAGCACGCCGGAGCCGACGTACGGCTGCGCCGGACGGCGGAACTCGCCCCGCAGACGGCCGTCGACGCCAACCCGGCCTGGGCGGCGAACGCCGCGGCCACCGCGGACATCCTGGAGGCCACCCACGAGGACATGCTCTGGGCGGACGCGGTGATCCTCGGGACCCCGACCCGCTTCGGCAATGTGTCCTCCCAGCTCAAGCAGTACCTCGACACCCTGGGCGGCCTCTGGCAACAGGGCCGGCTGGCCGACAAGGTCTACAGCGGCTTCACCGCGAGCGCCACCCGGCACGGCGGCCAGGAGTCCACGCTGCTCGCGCTCTACCAGACGGTGCACCACTTCGGCGGCATCCTCGTCACCCCGGGCTACACCGACCCGGCGAAGTTCACCGACGGCAATCCCTACGGCACCTCCCACGTCGGCGGCCCGGACACCCCGCTCGACGACGACGCGCGCACCGCTGCCCGCATCCAGGCCGAGCGCGTGGTGAAGTTCACCAAAGCCATCAAACGCGGCCTCGCACCGACGAGTTGACGGACAGGGCGACAGATGACTCTGCACAAGGGCGCTTCGGAATCCGACCGCCGGCACACCGGGAACCAGGTCAACCCCTTCTACGGCGAGGCCGACCCGGTCGCCGGCATGGAGGCCTCGCCGCCCCGGCACACGCTCCCCGACGGCCCCCTCGCCCCGCACACCGCCTATCAGTTCGTGCACGACGAACTGATGCTGGACGGCAACTCCCGGCTGAACCTGGCCACGTTCGTCACGACCTGGATGGAGCCGCAGGCCGGCATCCTGATGGCGGACTGCCGGGACAAGAACATGATCGACAAGGACGAGTACCCGCGCACCGCAGAACTGGAGCGGCGGTGCGTGGCGATGCTCGCCGACCTGTGGCACGCGCCCGACCCGTCCACCGCCGTCGGCTGCTCCACCACCGGGTCGAGCGAGGCCTGCATGCTCGCCGGCATGGCCCTCAAGCGGCGCTGGATGCAGCGCAACGCGGACCGGTATCCGGGCAGCGCCCGGCCCAACCTCGTCATGGGCGCCAACGTCCAGGTCTGCTGGGAGAAGTTCTGCAACTTCTGGGAGGTCGAAGCGCGCCAGGTCCCGATGGAGGGCGACCGCTTCCATCTCGACGCCGCCTCCGCCGCCGAGCTGTGCGACGAGAACACCATCGGCGTGGTCGCGATCCTCGGTTCGACCTTCGACGGGTCCTACGAGCCGGTGGCCGAGATCTGCGCGGCGCTCGACGAGATCCAGGAGAAGCAGGGCTGGGACGTCCCGGTCCATGTGGACGGCGCGTCCGGCGCGATGGTCGCGCCGTTCGTCGACCCGGAGCTGGTCTGGGACTTCCGGCTGCCCCGGGTCGCCTCCATCAACACCTCGGGCCACAAGTACGGCCTGGTCTACCCCGGCGTCGGCTGGGCGCTGTGGCGCGACGCCGAAGCGCTGCCCGAGGAGCTGGTCTTCCGCGTCAACTACCTGGGCGGCGACATGCCGACCTTCGCGCTGAACTTCTCCCGCCCCGGAGCCCAGGTCGCCGCCCAGTACTACACCTTCCTGCGGCTCGGCCGGGGCGGCTACCGCGCCGTACAGCAGGCGACCCGGGACGTGGCCCGCTCGACGGCCGAACGCATCGGCTCACTGGGCGACTTCACCCTGCTCACCCGCGGCGACCAGCTGCCGGTCTTCGCCTTCACCACCGCCGCCGACGTCAAGGCCTTCGACGTCTTCGACGTGTCGAGGCGGCTGAAGGAGCGCGGCTGGCTGGTCCCCGCCTACACCTTCCCGCCGCACCGCGAGGACCTCTCCGTCCTGAGGGTGGTCTGCCGCAACGGCTTCTCCCAGGACCTCGCCGACCTGTTCCTGGCGGACCTGGAGGCGCTGCTGCCCGAGCTCCGGGCGCAACCGCGCCCGCTGGACCGGCCGGAGTCGATGGCGACCGCCTTCCACCACTGACCTCACGCCCCGCGGCCGTCCAGGACCAGGCCGAACTCCTCGCCGAGCGCGGCCGCCTGGCCGGGTGTGACCAGGACGTACACCTCGCCGTCGGCCGCCGCGCCCGCGCCCGGCAGCACCCGGTGGAAGGTCCGTTCGTCCCCGCCGCCGGGCGCCAGCCGGCCCAGGCACGCGAAGACGGCCGACCGGCTCAGGGACCGGCCGGCGCCGTGCTCGGCAGGCCGGCCGATCCGCTCGCCGTCGCGGACGAACTCCAGGCGGTCCCGGCCGCCCTCGCCCCTGATCAGCTCGACGTCGCCGACGACGACCAGCCCGCCGGAGCACGCGGCGGCCTCCTCCAGGGTGCTCCGGTAGGACTCCTCCAGGTCGTCGACGTCGTCCGCGTACACGGCGACGGCCACACCGAACTCGACGAGCACCTCGGCCAGTTCGCCGTCCTCCAGCGGCGCGTCCGCCCAGTCCCGGACCTTCGCGAGCGCCTCCTCGGCCGCCTCCTGCGTCACGATGCCGAGGGCGACCAGACGGGGCGCCACCCCGATGCGCGTAATCGATCGCTTGTTCGTCATGGCGTCATACTGGCAGCCGGCCCACCGCCAGGGGCCCGGCCCGCCAAACTTGGCCGGGGGTGCCTCTCCCCCAGGCGCGCCGGCCGGCGGCTCGGTCCCTAGCGCTGATCCCCGGGGTGGGCGTCCTTCGTCGCGTACGGGTTCTCCTGCCCCTCCGCGAGCACCCCCACGAACGGCTCGCCCTCGCCCGCGAAGACATACGCGCCGCCCTCGATGCGCTCGATCAGCCCGCGCGTCCACACCGCGCCGCTGTCCGCGAAGTGCACCCACATGTTCATGATCTCGCCGATATGGCCGAGCTGTCCGGGCCCTTCCTCGGGCGTGTAGTACTCGGTGACCGTGCCGCGCCACTCCTCCAGGCCCCGCACCCGCTGCCGCAGCAGCGCCAGCGCCTCGTCCCGCGGCAGATCGACGACGAAGCCGATGCCCGCGCTGAGCATGTCGGACTTCTGGTCGTGCTCGGACAGCGCCGTGCGCAGCAGGGCGAAGTACTCCGCCTCGCCCGCCGCGGTCAGCTCGTACTCGGTACGCGGCGGACCGCCGACGGTGCTGGGCGCGATGTCATGGGCGCGGAGCAGCCCCTGCTTGGCCATCTGTTTGAGCGCGTGGTAGATCGAGCCGGGCTTGGCGTTGGACCACTCGTGGGCGCCCCAGTACTCCAGGTCGTTGCGCACCTGATAGCCGTGCGCCCGCCCGTGCTGCCGCACGGCACCCAATACCAACAGCCGGATCGCCGACATCGTCTCCTCAATCCCTCGCGGCCCCCTGCCGTTCAGCCTAGAGCGCGCCGGGACCGGAAAGGGGGCTGCCCCTCCCGCGCCGTCCCCTCCTCGTCGACCGGCTCAGAACGGGAACCGCGAGCGCCCGTGCTGAATGGAGATCCACTTGGTGGTGGTGAAGGCCTCCACCATGGCGTCGCCGTTCAGCCGCCCCAGCCCGGAGCTCTTCTCGCCGCCGAAGGGGACGATCGGCTCGTCGTGCACGGTGGCGTCGTTGACGTGAAACATGCCGGTGTCGATGCGCTTGGCGAAGCGCACGCCCCGTTCGATGTCACCGGTGTGCACGGCGCCGCTGAGCCCGTAGGGCGTCGCGTTGGTGAGCCGTACGGCCTCCTCGTCCCCGTCGAAGGGGACCAGTACCGCGACCGGGCCGAAGATCTCCTGTGTGAGCAGCGGGGAGTCCGCCGGCAGCCCGCCCAGCACGCTCGGCGCGACGAGCGTGCCGCGGGTCTCGCCCCGCAGCAGCGGCGTGGCGCCGTCGGCGACGGCGCGGTCCACCAGGGCGGTGACGGCCTCGGCCTGGCCCTCGTTGATCAGCGGGCCGATATGGGTCTGCGGGTCGGTGGGGTCGCCCACCTTCAGGGACGCGACCTTGGCGACGAACTTCTCGGTGAACTCCCGCTCCACGGCGCGGTCCACCAGCACCCGGTTGGCGGCCATGCAGACCTGGCCCTGGTGCACGAAGCGGCTGAAGACCGCGGCGTCCACCGCGTAGTCGATGTCCGCGTCGTCGAGGACCACCAGCGCGCTGTTGCCGCCCAGCTCCAGCACCGTGTGCTTGAAGTGGGCGGCGGCGACGGTGGCGACGTGCCGGCCGACCTTCTCCGAGCCGGTGAAGGAGATGGTCTTGGGCACCGGGTGGTCGATCAGCGCGTCCCCGATCTCGGCGATGTCGGTGACGACGACGTTGAGCACGCCGGCCGGCAGCCCGGCCTCCTCGAAGATCCTGGCGACCAGCCCACCACCGCAGACCGGGGTGTTCTGATGCGGCTTGAGGACGACGGCGTTGCCCAGCGCGAGGGCCGGCGCGATCGACTTGATCGACAGCAGGAAGGGGAAGTTGAAGGGGCTGATGACACCGACGACACCGACCGGCAGCCGGTAGAGGCGGTTCTCCTTGCCGTCGATGGGCGAGGGCAGGATGCGGCCCTCGGCGCGCAGCGCCAGCTGGATCGCCTCGCGCAGGAACTCCCTGGCCAGCTGGAGCTCGAAGCCCACCTTCGCGAGCGTCCCGCCGACCTCGGCGGTGATCGCCTCGGCCAGCTCCGCCTCGCGGTCGTCGATGATCCGCAGCACCCGCTCGAAGACCAGCCGGCGGGTGTAGGGATTGACCGCGCCCCACTCCCGCTGCGCGCGTTCGGCGGCGCGGTAGGCCTGGTCGATCTCCTCGACCGTGGCGACGGGTATGGAGGTCAGCTTCTCGCCGTTGTAAGGATTGAAGTCGACGATGTCCCACGAGCCGCTTCCGGAGCGCCACTCACCGCCGATGAACTGATAGGCCAAGTCGTCGAAGTAGGACATGTCATCCCGATCTGGAGAACAGGGCACACAGGGCGCCAAGTTGGGGGGTGCTGACTCCTGATGGTGCGCCATCCTACCGACGCGTCACATGAGTTGAAGCAGTCCGCGCAGGAGATCTCTGGTCTCGGCGGGACTGGGCCCGTCCGCCTGGAGGCGGTCCATCACCCGTCCGTACTGCGCCACTTCCTCCGGCTTGTCCACATAGAGCGCACTTGTCAGCTGCTCCAGGTAGACGACGTCCGGCAGCCCGGACTCCTGGAAGCCCAGCATGGTGAAGGCACCGCTCTCGCCCGAGTGCCCGCCCAGACTGAAGGGCATCACCTGGAGGCGCACATTGGGCCGCTCGGACACGTCGATCAGATGCTTCAGCTGCTCGCGCATCACCTCGCGTTCGCCGTACGGGCGGCGCAGCGCGGCCTCGTCCAGCACGCAGTGGAACTGCGCCGGCCGCTCGGCGACGAGCAGCTTCTGGCGTTCCATGCGCAGCGCGACCCGGCGCTCTATCTCGGCGGGCCCGGCGTCGGGCATGCCCCGTTGGACGACGGCCTGCGCATAGCTCTCCGTCTGCAGCAGCCCGTGCACGAACTGGACTTCGTACACGCGTATGAGAGACGTGGCGCCTTCCAGGCCCACATACGTCTGGAACCAGCCGGGAAGCACATCGGTGTAACTGTGCCACCAGCCCGCGACATTGGCCTCGCGCGCCAGGGACAACAGCGCCTCGCGCTCCTGCGCGTCACCGACTCCGTACAGCGTGAGCAGGTCCTCGACGTCGCGTGCCTTGAAGCTCACCCTGCCCAACTCCATGCGGCTGATCTTCGATTCGGACGCACGGATCGAGTAGCCGGCCGCCTCGCGGGTTATCCCACGGGATTCACGCAGGCGGCGAAGCTGCGACCCGAGCAGGATCCGCCGCACCACCGACCCGCTCGACTCACTTCCGGACACCTCTCAGACCCTCCTGTGACCCCCACCAGTCCAACAGTGGGCCGAAGTCTGCCACGTCCGCGCTTCGTTGAGTGCTCATCCGGTTACTGATATGTGCGGCCCACGCACGGCCTCCACAAGAACCGACGGAAAGAATTCCGAGCAAATCGGTGCGCCCTGTCGCAATCCTGGCGCGTGCACGTGCATCTGCCCTTGCATCTGTCTCGCACATTGGGAACCATAGGCGTCGCACGCATGCACGCTCGTGAAAGATCCGCCAGACCCGGCTGACCGGCCAGGGTCATGACGTCCGCGAACGCCAGGAGTGCCTCGCATGGGGACCAAGGTTTTGACCATGCTCGAGCCGTTATGGCAGGGCTTTCCTCCCGTCGACCCCCTGGCCGTCTCCGGATCCGCCTCGTGCACGCTCTCCCCGCGCTACGAATCGGTGCGCTGCGCACGGAAGTTCACCCGCGACACCCTCCAGGGCTGGGAGCTCGACGAACTCTTCGACCCGGTCGCCCTGGTCGTCTCCGAACTCGTCACCAACGCGCTGCGCCACGCGATCCTCGCCGCCCCGGAGCACGCCGGCGCCACACCGCCCGCCCGGCTGCACCTGATGCGCTGGTCGCAGCGGCTGATCTGCGCCGTACGGGACCCGAGCGACGATTCACCGGTCGCCGGCGAGGCCGACTCCGCCGACGAGTCGGGGCGCGGGCTGTACCTGGTCGAGTCCTTCAGCGACAGCTGGGGCTGGCACCCGCTGTCCGGTGTCACACACGGCAAGATCGTGTGGGCGCTCTTCCGGCTGCCGTAGCGCGTGCCACGGGCCCTCCGCGGCCGATCCGCACACCGGGCGCACCGTCACCTACGGGCGCCCGGTCGTTTTATGGGCACCGCGTCGTCTTATGGGCACCGCGTCGCCTACAGGCACCCGGTCGTCTTGTCGGCACCCGGCGCGCGCGGGACCGGCGCGCGCGGGACCGGCGCGCACCGGCATGCCCCCTGCGCCGGCTCAGTCCCGGACGAGGTGGTCGAACTCCCCGTCCTTGACCCCGAGCAGCATCGCCCGGACCTCCGCCGGGGTGTAGACGAGCGCCGGACCGTCCGGGAAGCGGGAGTTGCGCACCGCGATCTCTCCCCCGGGCAGCTTGGCGAACTCCACGCAGGAGCCCTGGGAGTTGCTGTGCCGGCTCTTCTGCCACGACACATCGCGAAGATCCGTTGCGGCCATGCCGTTGTATGCGTGGGACACAGGGATCTCCCGGTGATAAACGGTGTCAACTGCCCCGGATCATAGCTGCGTTCACATGCGAATGCATGCGCAGATGCACGTGCACGACAGCGGGTGTCGGGCCGGTCACCGCTCGTCGAGCGCCTGTACCTGGTACGGATCGTCCGGGTCGAATCCCTCAGGGGCGAGGAAGAGACGTGTGCCGCACCCTTCGGGTTCCGGAGACCAGGTGATCGGCAGGGCGGCCCCCGCCGAAGCGGCGGCCGTCACCGTGACGCGTACGGGAGCAGGGCCATCTCCCGGGCGTTCTTGATCGCCCTGGCCAGCTGCCGCTGCTGCTGCGCGGTGACCCGGGTGACCCGGCGGCTGCGGATCTTGCCGCGGTCCGAGAGGAACTTCCGCAGCAGATCGGTGTCCTTGTAGTCGATGAAGGTGATGCCCGCCGCGTCCAGCGGGTTGGGGCGGGGCGCGGACTTCCGCCGCGGGTCGTGCCGTCGGGGCATGGTGGTTCCTTGGGGGTGCGAAGGGGCCGGACCGTTCCGTACGGGCGGACCGGCCGCGGTTACGAAACGGGGTCGAGGAGTGCGTCGAAGGCCGGCGGCAGGCTCTTCCAGGCCGACCGGCCGCCCGCGTACTCGGCATCGGTGAGCAGGCAGGACGCCAGCCGCGCGGACAGGCCCTCGCGGTCCAGGCCCGGTGAGGTGAAGACCAGGTGCTGGGCGCGGTCACCGTGCTCGGGATGCCAGTCCAGCGCGGCGGCGGCCCGGCGCAGCGGCGGCACCATCTCCCAGGCGGCGTCCGGCAGCGAGACCAGCCACGGCCCGGAGTTCTCCACGCACAGCGCCCCGCCGGCCGCGTCCCACGACAGCAGCGTGTCCGGGCGGTCGGCCAGCCAGAAGCGGCCCCGGCTGCGCGCGGCCGCACAGGTCAGGTCCTCCAGCGCGGCGTAGAGCCGCTCGGGGTGGAACGGCCTGGTGTGCTGCCATACCAGCGTGCCGACGCCGTCCGCGTCGGCCTCCTGCGGCAGCAGCGCACAGGCGGGATGCTGGCGGGCCGCGGCCGCCGCCACATCGAAGCCGGCCAGTGCGGCGGCCGCCAGCTCGGCGGATGCGACCGGAATCCGCCGGGCCGTGGGGTGCAGCTGCTCCAGGAGCGCGAGGTCGGCGGGCCCGGCCGCCTCCTCCCCCATCGCGATCGCCAGCACCGGCGCGTACTCCAGCTGCCGCGCCCAGGTGTCGGCGACCGTGCGCTGATCGGACGCCGCGGCGGCGAGGCCGACGTCGGCGAGGTCGTCGCCGCAGCCCAGGCAGTCCAGCACCCGCGCCGGGTCGACGGCGGTGATCACCCCGGTCAGCGAGAGGCTCTCGCTGCCGCAGCCGGTGACCACCTCGGCCATCGCCTTGGGCTCGACCGAGTCCCACAGTTCGACGATCGCCAGCCGGCAGGTCCGGCCCGCGGCCAGCCGCTCCAGCTCGGGCACCAGATCCTCGCGCAGCGCACAGCAGGCGCAGTCGTTGACCAGCGGCACCTCGCCGGCGTCGAGCGTGCCACCGGCGTCGCGGACCGTGCGCCGTACGGTGCCCTGCACGGCCGAGGCCAGGTCGTGATGGAGGGCGACACTGCCGGGGACCGAGCGCAGCAGCCGCTCCACGGTGGCCCGCCGCGCCTCCGCGTGCAGGCCGCCCACCAGCACGATCGCGAGCCGCTCCATCAGCGGGCCCGCCTGCCGTACCGGCGCTCGAAGCGCTCGACGCGGCCCGCGGTGTCCATCACCCGGGCGGTGCCCGTGTAGAAGGGGTGGCTCGCCGAGGAGATCTCGACGTCGATGACGGGATAGGTGTTGCCGTCCTCCCACTCGACGGTCTTGTCGCTGGTCGCGGTCGAGCGCGTCAGGAAGGCATGGTCGGCGGCCCGGTCACGGAAGACGACCGGCCCGTAGGCGGGGTGGATTCCAGGCTTCACGGCTGTGCTCAGCGCTCCTCTCGGAAGGCGACGTGCCGGCCGGCGACCGGGTCGTACTTGCGCAGTTCCAGGCGGTCGGGGTCGTTACGGCGGTTCTTGCGGGTCACGTAGGTGTATCCGGTGCCGGCGGTGGACCGGAGCTTGACGACCGGACGTAGTTCGTTGCGAGCCATACGGGTAGTATACGCAAATGGTTTCCATTTTCAATAAGCCTTTCGAGGCCCCGACCACTGGAGGGACCGCACCATGTCCGCCCACTGCCGGCTGGCCGGCCGCACGCCGGGCTTCGGCAAGTCCGCGTCGACGGCCGCCCGCGCGGCTACTTCCGCGCCTTCGGCCTCTCCCGGGTACGGCTGCGCGAACAGGCGCACGCGGGGTACCTGCCGGGCGTCCGCAAGTCCAGCTGGTAGCTCGACCGCGGCAACGCCTCCAGGCGTCCGCAAGTCCAGCTGGTAGCTCGGGCCCGCGGCGGCGCCGCCGGGCGTGCGCAGGCCCGGCGGGCGGCCGCGCTCCGGCAGTCCGGCCCGGGGAGACCCCCTGGACCGGGCGGCCGGACCGTTCGGGTAATACTGGACAGAACGTCCGCCAGCCCCCGACGAAAGCGAGCGCCCCCATGCTCCGCAACGCCTTCGAGCCCTGGCACCTGATCCTGATCATCGCGGTGCTGGTGCTGCTCTTCGGCTCGAAGAAGCTGCCCGACATGGCCCGCGGCCTCGGCCGCTCGATGCGCATCCTGAAGTCCGAGGCCAAGGCCCTCAAGGACGACCAGGCCACCGAGGCGCCCCGCCCGGAGTCGGCCCCCGGCCGCTGACGCCCGGCCACCGGTCCGTCAGCTGTCGCCGCCCTCGTCGATCAGCCGCCGCACCTCGCGGTCGATCAGGCCCAGCCGGGCCTCGGCGACCAGCGGCACCGCGCGGCGCTGCCGCCGGGCCTCGGTGAGATCGATCTCGACGGTGACCAGCGAGGGCTCCCACTTGGGCGCCTGCGCCACCACCGCCCCCCGCGGGTCCACCACCCGCGAGCCGCCCCAGAACGTCGCGCCGTGCTCATTGCCGACCCGGTTGACGAAGACCACCCAGCACTGCAGCATCCGCGCCGTATAGGACAGCAGGGTGTCCCAGTACAGGCCGGTGTCCATGGCCTCCGGATCCAGGCTCGCCGCGCTGTTGGTCGGCACGAACAGCACCTCCGCGCCGTCCTGCACCGCCAGCCACGGCAGCACCGGCTGCCAGGCGTCGTTGCACACCAGCGTCGCCCCCCGCCCCCCGGTCCTGGACCGCTTCAGCTCGTAGGCGCGCAGCGACTGCCCGGGGCTGACGTGCTTGCGTTCCTCCCAGGCGAGGTAGTTGGGGAGGTAGAGCTTGCGGTGGGCGTGCAGCAGCGACCCGGCCGCGTAGTAGACCGCGGCGTTGTACGCGCGCAGGCTGGTGTGCTCATGGAAGCCGACCAGCACATCGGGGCCCAGCGTGCTCAGCTCCAGCAGCCGGGGATCGCTCGCCTCGATGGACTCGTCCCGCTTCAGGGCGCCCAAGTGATAGCCGTGCAGGCTCAGTTCGGGAAAGATGACGAGGTCGGCGCCCTGGGCGGCGGCCTGCTCGATCTGCTCGCGGGCGATCACGAGGTTCTCCGCCACCTCGCCCAGCACACAGTCCGTCTGCGCCAGCGCAATGAGCATGACCCCACCTCATCCACTCATTACCTTTGCAGCTTTCATCGTATTTCATCGCGGTTCATCACATTTCATCGCCATTTTGCCAGAGCTCGCACCGACCGGCACGGCCCCGCGGCGCACCCGCGTCCGCGCACTTCAAACCCCCTGGGAGGCAGGTCCCACCAATGAGCGAAAGAACGATCCTTCCCGTGCCGGACACGGCCCTGGCGCGTTGATCCGCACGATCCGTCGTACGGCCCGCAGGGCGGCTTCCAGCCGCAGCGTCGCCCGTTGCCAGCGGTACGACGGCCCGTGGTCGAACCGTCCGGCGATGCCGACGGCCGGCTCGACCGGGTGGCCCAGGCCGAGCGGCCCGCCGGATCCGCTCGGCCGGCCGCCGTGCCCCGCGGCCGCCGAAACCGGCCGGACGCCCCTTGCACGCGCCCTATCCCTACCCCGCTCACTTACGCCGCGAACGGGCCCTGCGCAGCAGTAGCGCCCCTCCCAGCAGCAGCACCCCGCCGACACCGGCCACCATGGCCGGCTCCTCCGCACCGGAGGACGCGAGCAGCGCGGAGCCCGCGGACGCCCCGGCCCGCGCCACCGCACCCAGCCGGGGCTCGTGCCCGGGGCGCGGGGCGGTCTCGGCGGTCTTCGCCGGGGCGCGGTGCCGCACCGGTTCCCCGGCCCTGCGGTGCGCCGCGGCGGAAGGTGGCGCCAGCGGGGGCCGCTGGGCTGCCGGCGCGGGTGCACCGCGGTGCCCGCACGCGTCGTGCTCGGCATGGTCGAGCGCCCCGGCCCCGTCCGCCGAGTTGCCGCACACGTTGACGGGGTTGAACACGCTCACCCGGATACTGTTCCCGGACAGCACGCCGGGAGATTTCATGGCGCCGGTGCCGGCGTCCCCGTGCACCACTGCGCCGCTCGCGCCGAGCGCACCCGACGCCGCCGCAACGAGCACGCACACCTTCAGACTCTGTCGCATCTCTCATCCCTCGTCTGGAGTCATCGCGTACGGGCCACCGTCCGCGGGCCCCGTGGCGCTCACACGGCCGGGCGGCCGGCAGCGCATACGCGGCGCCGACCGCCCGGAGACGCAGGCGGTGGTACGGCCGAGGCCGTCGGGCTTCAGTGCCCGCGCTTGTGGGCTCCGTGCTTGTGGGCTCCGTGCTTGTGGGCCCCGTTGCCGGACGCGATCGGGATGTCGTTCAGGATGTGCGACACCGCCTCATCGCCCTTGGCCTGCGTCGAGTTCCGCACGCACTGCTGCGTCTGCGGATTGGACAGCACATTGATGTCCTGGACCGTGGTCGGAAAAGCCCCGAACACCGAACCGACATTGACCTTTTCGCCGATCAGGGCGAAGCAGAGGTCGTTCAGGGTGCCCTGCACGAGCCCGAGCTGGGTGCTGAGCTTTCCGCGCGTGGTGGAGTTGCCGTAGACCGACTTCCCCCCGTTCCCGTTGACCGTCCTGGTGCCCTTGTGCCCGTCGCTCGCCATTGCTTGCGGAGCGGCCGCAGCGGAAATGCCGACCAGTGACGCCGCGACAGCCACGCCGGCAAGGATCTTCTTCATCACGCAACCCCTTCAGGAGACGGAACTCCCGGCACAGGAGCCCTATTGGAACAACCCGGCCCGCAGCCCGGGGTTCTCCTACATCACCCGAATAGATCGCACGCGATCTCCGGCCGGCATGCCAATGCCCCGGCAACCCCATCAAACTCGCAAGGGCATTGGCACGCTTCCCTCCACACACCATCCCCAACGAGCTGGCCCATCGGACACCGGTCACAAGCGAATAACAATTCAGCGGAACGTGCCGGCCATTCCTTTTTTGACCGGCGCCGTCCCTCAGCACAACCGTCCCGCCTCACATGGCCACGCCGCGAAGCAGAAAAATCCGGGCCGCCCGGAAGAAGGAGGGCCGGGCGGCCCGGGTATTCATCGGCCGGTCAGTGGTGCTTCTTGCCGCCGCCGTTGCCGGACAGGATCGGGATGTCGTTGAGGATGTGCGACAGCGCCTCGTCACCCTTGGCCTGGGTGGAGTTCTCGGCGCACTGCTGCGACTGCGGGTTGGACAGCACATTGATGTCCTGGACCGTGGTCGGGAAGGCCCCGAACAGCGAGCCGAAGTTCGCCTTGTACGGCAGCGCGACGCAGGGCTTGTTCAGCGAGCCCTGGATCAGACCGATCTGCGGGCTCATGTAGCCCTTGGTGGTCGAGTTCCCGTAGAGCTGCGTCGTCCCGTTTCCATTGACGGAAGTAGTCCCGTGGTGCTTGCCGCCGTGGTGCTTACCGCCGTCGTGGTGCTTACCCGTGGCCATCGCCGGGGAGGCGGCAGCTGCGGCAACACCGACAATGGACGCAGCTGCGGCTGCGGTCGCCAGAGCTTTCTTGATCATTGTTGATCCTTTGTGTTTCTGGATGCCCTTGGGCCAGACAATCTGCCCAACTCACAAGAGCGAATTTGGTTGTGCTCATTCACTCGAACGCCCTGGCGCCGTGATCCGCTTTTCCGATCGGTCCGGCGGTGGACCGGGCGCACCGAGCGGGAAGCACCCGGATGCGGCGGGCCGCGGGACGGCGATATACGCGGTCGGGGCCGCCCGGCACGCATTCGGCTTCCGTTCCGAATGCGCCTGGAGCGGCCCACGGGGACAGCGGGATTACCTGATCGGAAGGCCACCGAGCAGCGGGGTGCCCTTCGCCGCCGCCGTCACACCGCCGAGCAGCTTGTTCGCGTTGGCCGACTTGACCTTCTCACCGGTGGTCTTGATCTTCTTGACCAGCGGCCGCACCTGGTGGCCGTCCAGCTGCTTGCTCCGCAGCGCGTCGTGCAGTCCGCCGTTGAGGCTCATCTTCGGTCCGGGCTGAATGCCGGCCGGAACTCCGTGCTGGGCGGCAATGGCGGGCGCGGCGGCGCCCAGCGCAACGACGGAACCGGCGACAACCACCGCAGACTTCGCGTACTTCACTTTCAACTGTCCCTTCTCGGGCGGTGCTTGACGGGACCGCGGCACCAGCGCCGCGTGAGCAACATTTCGCTGCTCGGATCACCGCTTTCCCCTTCACTAACGAGTACCGCCGCGCGGAGAAACTCCGAAGTTCCGCCTGCACGGCAACTCCACCCGAAAGGTGCGGCCCAGGCGTTTGTCCGGATGGGCCGGAAAATGATCCGGCCCCGGTGTGCAGTGAATCGCACACCGGGACCGGATCACGGACGCGGCTCGAATTCGTTCGAGTCAGCGGCTGAGGTCAGCGCACCTGGTCACTTCTTGTGGTGGCTGAGGTTGGCGCACTTGTTGCCGAACGCCGGGTTCAGCGCCCCGATGAATTGAGCGGTGTTGCCGCACAGGTTGATCGGGATGTTGATCGGAATCTGTACGAGGTTTCCGGAGATGACGCCGGGAGAGTGCTTCGCCTTGCCCACCGCACCCGCGTCAGCGAACGCCGGCGCAGCCGCACCCACTGCCATGAGCATGCCGGCAGTGGCTGCCGCAACCTTTCCGTACTTCACTTTCAGCCCTTTCTGCAGCGGGTCCGTAGCGAACACGACCATCGTGCCGCACGGGCGCTGACCTGCTCGCCCGTAACGCCGCTGCTGATATTGGTAACAATTTCTCCTCGTGGACGAAACTCTCGCCGGGGAGTTTCGGAGGAATCGCCCGAAGGATGCAATATCGTTTCGGGAGATTGCCGCCGCGCATACGACGCGGAAAAAACACCGGATTTCGAACAGACGAGGCAGCTGCCGAATAGTAATTCCCACCGGGAGGTGGGTCGAGAAATTCCGTTCCCACCGGTTCGCCGCCGGGCACCGCCGTTCCCGGACCGCTCAGGAGTGAGAGCCGGCGGTCCGGGCCGTGCGGGCTTCGGCCTCAGTGCTTGTGGTGGCGCGCTCCGTTGCCGGACAGGATGGGGATGTCGTTCAGGATGTGCGACACCGCCTCATCGCCCTTGGCCTGCGTCGAGTTCCGCGCGCACTGCTGCGTCTGCGGGTTGGACAGCACATTGATGTCCTGGACCGTGGTCGGGAAAGCCCCGAACACCGAACCGACATTGACCTTCTGGCCGACCAGCGCCGCACAGAGGCTGTTCAGCGACCCCTGCACGAGCTCCAGCTGCGGGCTCATCTTGCCCCGGGTGGTGGAGTTGCCGAAAGCGGACTTGGCACCGTTGCCGTTGACCGTCGCGGTACCACCGCCGTGCTTGCCGACCGCCATTGCCTGGGGAGCCGCCGTAGCCGAAATTCCGACGACGGACGCGGCGACGGCAGTTGTGGCCAGGACCTTCTTGATCACTTTTTACCCTTCTCGAAGCGGGGTGCCCGAATGGGAGCGCACTGGATCAACTCGCTTCCGAGGGTGCGGTTTCGCCGATTCACCCGGATGCCGCGAAACCATAAACACACATCACTTTATCTCCGTCCGCCCTGTCGCCCCGCCGTCGCACCCGCCGCGGACAAGGCGAAAGGCGCGTCCGGGGAATTCGTGTCGAGCCAGGACGCCGCGGCGCCGGCCCGACCCCCTGGGTCCGACTGCCGCCGGGCTTCGATTGTCAGAGGGGGGTGCAAGACTCGGGAGCATGAGATGGGCGGTGGTGGAGACGGGCGACGGGGGTGCTCGTCTCTGTCCGCTCGCCCAGGACGGCCGGCCCGCGGGGCCGGTGGTGCGGGAGCGCTCGCTCGCCGAGGCGGTGCGCGCGCGGCCCGAGGTGGAGCGGTGGGTGTGGCGGTCCACGGCGGAGATCTACCGGCGGCTGCTGGCGGCGGGGGTGCGGGTCGAGCGCTGCTATGACGTGGAGGCCGCCGAGGCGCTGCTGATCGGCCATGAGGAGGGCCAGTCGGGACAGCCGCGTTCGCTGGCCGCCGCCTGGGCACGGCTGCACGGCCTGCCCGTCCCGCCAGACGCTCCCGTGCGTACGGCCGAGACCCAGCCGTCCCTCTTCGAGCCGGGTCCGGTGCCGCTGCCGCCCGGCACGGACGAGCTGGCAGCGCTGTTGGAGGTCTATACGGGCCAGGTCGCGCGCACGGAGAAGACCGAGCATCCGGAGCGGATGCGGCTGCTGTTGGCCGCCGAGTCCGCGGGCATGCTGGTCGCGGCGGAGATGGGCCGGTTCGGGGTGCCCTGGCGGGCGGATGTGCACCGCGAGCTGCTCGACGGGCTGCTGGGCGAACGCTATCCGGGCGGGCTGGAGACCCGGCGGATGGCGGAGCTGGCGGACGAGGTGTCCCGGGCCTTCGGCGAGGGCGTACGGGTGCGCCCCGATCTGCCGCAGGACATCGTCAAGGCCTTTGCCCGCGCCGGGATCTCCCTGACCTCGACCCGCAAGTGGGAGCTGGCGCAGATCGATCACCCGGCGGTGGCGCCGCTGCTGGAGTACAAGAAGCTCTACCGGCTGCACACCGCCCACGGGTGGTCATGGCTGCAGCAGTGGGTGCACGACGGCCGCTTCCGCCCCGAGTACCTGCCCGGTGGCACGGTCTCGGGACGCTGGACCGCCAACGGCGGCGGCGCGCTGCAGATCCCCAAGGTGATCCGCCGGGCCGTGCTCGCCGACCCGGGGTGGCGCCTGGTCGTCGCCGACGCCGCCCAGATGGAGCCGCGGGTGCTGGCCGCCGTCTCCCGCGACCGCGGTCTGATGGAGGTGGCCGGCAGCGGCGAGGACCTGTACGCGGATCTGGCCGCCCGCGCGTTCGGCGGCGACCGCGACCAGGCCAAGCTCGGCCTGCTGGGGGCCGTTTACGGCCAGACGTCCGGCGACGCCCTCAAGCACATGGCCGATCTGCGCCGCCGCTATCCGGTGGCGGTGGCGTATGTGGACGACGCGGCGCGCGCCGGCGAGGAGGGCCGCCTGGTGCGCACCTGGCTGGGCCGCACCTGCCCGCCGGCGTCCGTGGCGCCGCCCGACGAGGCGGGCCTGCCCCAGGAGGAGGAGCGGCCGGCGGGGTACGGCGGTAATTCCGCGGCCGCCCGCGCCCGCGGCCGGTTCACCCGTAACTTCGTCGTCCAGGGCAGCGCCGCGGACTGGGCGTTGCTGATGCTGGCCGCGCTGCGCCGCTCGCTGCGCGAGGGCGGGCTCCGCGCCGAGCTGGTCTTCTTCCAGCACGACGAGGTGATCGTGCACTGCCCTGCGCACGAGGCTCCGGCGGTGTCCGAGGCGATCACGGCGGCGGCCGCGACGGCGGGGCGGATCGCGTTCGGCGAGACGCCGGTCCGCTTCCCGTTCACCACCGCGGTGGTGGAGTGCTACGCGGAGGCGAAGTGAGGAGCCCGGCCGGCAGCCGCGCGGGTCCGTGGAGCGGAGGTCTTCACCTCACCGGCCGGTGTCCACGGCCGCCGGGCCCGCGGAGCCGGAGATCAGGCCACGGGTGATCCGTACCATCGCCGCGACCAGCAGCTCACGGGGGTGGTCGGGGCGGTCCAGCCACCACAGGGCGAGGCCGTAGAGCGAGCTGCGGATCGCCTCGCCGAGGGGCTCCAGCTCGGCCTCGGGGATGCCGGGCGCGAACTCGCGGAGCAGCGCGATGTCGGTCTCGCGCTGGCGGCGCTGGAGCTCGCGGTGGAAGGCCCGCACCTCCGCGTCCCCGGTGGTGTCGCGGAACATCATGCGCCAGGTGTACGGATGGCTCTGCACATACCCGAACCAGGCGTCGTACATCGCCGTGATCCGCGTCTGCATGTCGCCCTCGCCATGGAGGAGTTCGCGGATCGGAGCGGCGGCCAGCTCGTCGCGGTGCCGCTCCAGGAGCGCGAGGTGCAGTTCCTGCTTGGAGTCGAAGTGGCGGTAGAGCATCGGCTTGCTCAGTCCGGCTTCGGCGGCGATCTCCCCGATGGTCGTGCCCGCGAAGCCGCGCTCGGCGAACAGCCGGGCGGCCGTGTCCTCGATGCGCGTCCTGGTCTCGGCGCGCGCGGCTCGGCTCCGGTCGATCCCGCTCATGCGGTCCCCTCGCGATCTGGCTCGTTCCGGCTGGTGCTGTCGGCTCGCCATTGTCGGTGCATTCAAGGATACTAGGTGGTGTACCACTTGGTATACGCATCAGTAACTTACTCGGCCCCTGCCTGTGGGCCGGGATACGGGGGGTCGCCGTGATCGTTTCCGTACACCTCGCCGACCTGGGCGCCCGCTCCGTGCGCGGTGTCCTGCGCGAGCGCCCGCAGCCGGGGGACGTCCCCGGCCTCCGCCATGCCCGGACCCTGCTCACCGGCGCCGTCGCCGCCGGCCCGCCCAAGCTCCGCCCCGGCCGGGCCGCGCTGCTCGCCGCATGGGAGGACGACGCCGCGCTCGACGGCTTCCTCGCCGAGAGCCCGCTGGCACGGCGGCTGGCCGGGGGCTGGCATGTGCGGCTGCAGCCGGTGCGGGTCTCCGGCTCGTGGCCTCCGATGCCGGTCCAGGCCGAGCCCGGCGCCGCGCTGGACGAGGAGGACGAGCCGGTCGCCGTCCTCACCCTCGGGCAGCTGCGGCTGCGCCGCGCGCTGCCGTTCCTGCGCGCCAACTCCCGGGCCGCCGGGCGGGCCGCGGCCGATCCCGCGCTGGTCGCGTCCGTCGCCCTGGCCCGCCCGCCTCGCTTCGTCGGCACGTTCTCGATCTGGCGGAGCGTGTCGGCCATGCGCCACTACGCCTACGGCTCCGCCCGGCCCGAGCACACGGAGGCGGTCGGGGAGCATCAGCAGAAGCCGTTCCACCACGAGGCGGCGTTCATACGCTGCCGCCCCTACGGCTCCCGGGGCACGCTGGACGGCCGGGACCCACTGGCGTCGGCGGCCCCGCCACGGCACGCGCCGCGGACCGGGCCCTGATCCGGCAGGCCCCTGATCCGGTGGGCGAGATACCGGCCCCGATCCGCCGGCAGGCCCTAAACTCGCCGGGGAGCGGGCCGATGGCGATGGACGGCCGCGGTACGAGCCGGGAAGGGGCCAGCGGTGAGCGACGCCGAAGGGGCTGCAGACCTCCCGATGCGCCGCGGGCCGCGCCGCGATCCCCGGGCGTGCGAGACGAGTTGGCGACGGAGGGGAGCCGGCGCGGATGAGCGCTGAGACGGCAGGCACGGACGGCACCAAGGACGACGGGCTGGAGCGCGTCAACCCCTCTCACCTGGCGCCGCCGACCGGCTTCAGCCATGCCGTACGCGCCGCACCGGGCACCTTGGTCTTCCTCGCCGGGCAGACCGCCCTCGACGGCTCGGGCCGGATCGTCGGCGACGGCATCGTCGAGCAGTTCGAGCGCGCGCTGGCGAACCTCCTGGATGTCGCGGCGGCCTCCGGGGCCGGTCCGTCCGACCTCGCCAAGCTCACCGTCTTCGCGGTCGACGTCGCCGACTACCGACGGCATGCCAGGGAGCTCGGCCGGGTGTGGAAGCGCCTGGTCGGCGGCGACTTCCCGGCGATGGCCGTGATCGGCGCCACCCGCCTGTGGGACGAGGCCGCGCTGGTCGAGATCGAAGGCATCGCGGTGGTGCGGTAGCCGGCGCCCGTGTCGCGGCGAAACCGGCGCCGTCATGCCGAAGGGCGCCCGTCCCACCGGTCTCCCGGTGCGGCGGGCGCCCCGGCGCCGACCTCCCCTGCGCAGCGGCTCAGTTCCGGCTGCGGGCCACCCCCACCGGGTCCTTCCCGAACGCCCAGGTCATCTTGGGCTCCATCGCGAAGCGGAAGATCCGTTGCACCGGCGGGGTGCACAGCACCGTGACGACCGTGCCCGCGATCAGGGTGAGCAGCACCGCACCCCAGGGCGTGTGCACCCACGGGTGGTCGTACCAGTTCCAAAAGCGCGAGCCCTTGGCGAGGAAGCCGTGCAGCAGGTAGCCGTAGAGGGTGCCCGCGCCCAGCGCCGTGCACCACATCGTGCGGCCCGGGATCCAGGCGAAGAAGCAGGCCACCAGCACCAGCGAGCAGCCGAACATCGCCAGCGTCATCACCGCGCCGCTCCACCAGGGCGCGGCGAGTTCCTGCGCGGCGTCACGGTGGTAGAACCACGCGGCGTTCATCCGCGGCGCCGCCCAGTACGCGAAGACCAGGGCGGCCGCGAAGACCGGTACCGCCGCGATGCGCGCCTTCTTGCGGCGTACGAGCTTGAAGTGTTCCGGCCGCAGCGCCAGCCCGATCACGAAGAAGGGCAGGAACTGCAGCGTCCGCTGGAGGTCCAGATCGTCGCCGATGTCCGGTGAGACGGACGCGAGTACGGCTATGGTCAGCGCGAGCGGTACCGGCCAGCGCACGATTTTCCACAGCGGAGTGGTCAGGCGCCAGATGAAGAGCGCGGCCAGGAACCACGTCAGATACCAGGGGTCCGTCAGGCTGATCGGGTAATGCGGATCGTCGTCCGCCCACCTCTTGAAGAGCGTATAAGCCACTTCGAAGAGGATGTACGGGACCGCGACTCCGGTGATCAGCCGCTGCAGCCGGTCCTTGCGCATATCGAAACTGCGCGAGAAATAGCCGGAGATGATGATGAACGCCGGCATATGGAACGCGTAGACGGTGATGTAGAGCGCCGCTGCCGTGCGGCTGCCGTCACGCAACGGCTCCCAGGAGTGCCCCATCGCCACCAGCACGATGGCCAGGTACTTGGCGTTGTCGAAGAACGCGTCGCGCGGCTTGGCGCCGGCGGCCGCGGCGTTCTTGGCCCGGGCCCGGCCACGGCCTTTGGCGTGGCTTCTGGGCTTGGCGTGCGAGCGGGCGGCCGCCGCCGGCGCCAGCGTCGTCGTCGCCGTGGCACCGGCAGTCTGCGCCGGCGCGGGTGCGCCGGCCCGGCTCAGCGTGTCGTGCGGCATCTGCCGCGGCGGGGGGAGCGGCACCCGCCGTTCGCCGTACGCCGGATATTCGTCGTTCAAGGAGCCTCCCGGAAGCATCCCAGGGGAGGTGCTGGACGCTGGCCCGCGTCGGGCCGCATTTCGGAACCCAAAAGCCAAATCCTGCGTCTTAGTTCATTTACGGGGAGGGTGGCGGCGTCGAACATCTCAGGCACCATAGCCGCGCGGCGGGAATCCCGTAAATCCCGACCTGCCACGGCCACACGCCGGGCGTCCGCTCTCCACAGCTCCTTCACGCGGCGCGGGTAGCGGCGCACTCTCCGCCGTCGTCCGGCGCCCGCACGATCCGGGCAATCCCGCCTGATTCCCGGCCCTTGAACCCTATTCGATGATTCCTTCGATACCTCGCGCCCGGAGGGATCGCGCGTTCGTGTTCTTCGCCACGTCCCACGCATAGACCTCCAACGGGCGGCCGTGCGGCCCGCGCAACCGGTGCACGGCCGCCAGCCAGCGCGAACTGAGCGCGGACATACGGGGGTTGATCTGGTCGGCGAACCGCGCATAGCGCGCCAGTTTGGCCATACCCGGCGCCCCCAGAATTCCCGTGCGCACCTGCGGCACGAGTTCGTGCACGGCCTTCACGCACGCCACGGAGAAACTCTGGACCACCAGCCGGCTGCGGACATGGCCGCGGTCGAGCCAGCCGCGCGCCCGCAGTTCCCGGACGATCTGCGCCTCGATTCCCGGATACCTCTCCGGAGCCTTGATCTCCAGCAGAAGACGCTGGTCGTTGTGGTCCAGACGGCGCAGGAACCCGGCGAGCGTGGGCACCCGTTCCCCCGCGAACCGCTTGCCGAACCAGCTCCCGGCGTCCAGCCGCGCGATCTCGGCGGCGGTGAAGTCCCCCACCCGCCACGGCGCCCGCCCCGGAAACACCTTCGCGGCGTTGGTCGTGCGCCGCAGCGTGGTGTCGTGCAGGACGACCAGCCGGCCGTCCTTGGTGCGCTGCACATCGTTCTCGACCCATATCAGCCCGCGCCGGTGGGCGGCGTCCACGGCGGCCAGGGTGTTCTCCGGTGCGTAACGGGAGGCGCCGCGGTGCGCGATCACCAGCGCCGCCGCGGTACCGGGCCCGGCCCGTGCCGCGCGGGCCACCGCGACATCCGCGTACTCCTCCGGCCCCGACGCCATCGCGGACGACGACACCGCCGCCGTCAGCAGATAGGCGACGCCGGCGGCGGGGATCCGCAGCGCTCTGCGCAGCATCCGGCAGCCTCCTGGTTGCCCGTCCACGGGCCGGCCGGGCGCTCTCCCCAACATGCCTGCCGCCCCGGGGGCCCGCCACGCGAGCGGGCCATACGGGCGTGCACCGTCGCCAAGATGCCGGATATGCGGTAAGTAGTGTCCGATGTCCGCCACCGCCGCCCCCGGCCCGCGCCCCGTCCTCCGCCCCTTCCGCCCCGGGGACGGCCCCTCCCTGCTGGCGGCCTGGGCCCGCAGCGCCCCGGACGACCCGATCAGCGCCGCCCGTTTCCGCACGCTGATCCTGCTCGATCCCCACTTCGACGCCGAGGGGCTGCGGGTGGCCGATCTCGGCGGCCAGGTGGTGGGTGCCGCCTATGCGGTGCGCCGCCGCACCCCGCCGGCCGGAGGCGATCTGGAACCGTCCGACGGCTGGCTCCTCTTCTTCTTCGTCGATCCACCGCACCGTCGCGCGGGCCTCGGCCGACGGCTGCTCACCGACGCCCTCGACTGGCTGCGCGGACAGGGCCGCACCCGGATCGGCTTCGCCCCGTACACCCCCAACTACGTGCTCCCCGGCCTGGACCGGGCCGCCTACCCGGAGGCCGACCGGCTGCTGACCGCCCTCGGCTTCCGGGTCCGCTACGAGGCCGCCGCGATGGACCGCAGCCTGATCGGCTACCGCGTGCCGGACGAGGTCCGGCGGCATCAGCAGACGCTGGTGGCACGGGGGTTCGGCTTCGGCACCCCGTGCGACGACGATCTGGTGGACCTGGTCTCCCTGGCCGCCGAGGAGTTCACCCCCGACTGGGCACGGGCGATCCGGCGGTGTCTGACCGGCGGCGCTCCTTTGGACCGCATCGTCATCGCCCGGGCACCGGACGGACGGCTGGCGGGCTGGGCCATGCACGGCGCCTACGACGGCATGACCGAGCGGTTCGGCCCGTTCGGTGTACGGCAGGAGCTGCGCGGCACCGGGCTCGGCAAGGTCCTGCTGCATCTCACGCTGGAGCGGATGCGGGCGCTCGGCGTCCACGGGGCGTGGTTCCTGTGGACGGGCGAGGCGAGCCCGGCGGGGCAGCTGTACCGCAGGAGCGGGTTCACCACGACCCGGACGTTCGCGGTGCTGGAGTGGGAGGCGCGGTGAGGCGGCGTACGTTCACCGCGGGTGCCGCCGGTGGGGCCGGGGCCGCCCTGCTGGCCGCCGCGGGCTGCGAGGCGCCCGGGGACGCGGCGTACGGGGGTGACCGGGCCGCTCTCCCCGGCGCCCCGGTGACCCTGACGGTCCTGACGCACTATGCGAGCGAACCGCTCAGATCGGCGCTGCAGTCCGCGGTCGACGCGTGGAACGCGACCCATCGGGGGGTCCAGGTGCGCACCACCGCGGTCAGGTTCGCCGATCTGCTGACGACGTACATGGTGCGGCAGGCCGCCGGCCAGGGCCCCGACATCCTGCATCCGTCCGGGCTGTGGACCGGCCAGCTGGTGCGGGCCGGTGTGCTGCGGCCGGCGCCGCGGCACACCGCTCGGCTGATCCGCCGGGACTTCTCCCCCGCGGCCGTGGCGGCGGCGTCGGCGGGCGGGACGGTCTACGGCTACCCCACGGAGGTGCAGACCTACGCCCTCTACTACAACCGGCGGCTGCTGCGGGCGGCCGGCGTCGGCGGGCCGCCGCGCACCTGGCGGGAGCTGGAGGAGACGGCGTACCGCACCGCCCGGCGGGACCGGCACGGCAACGTCCTGGTGCAGGGGTTCGGGCTGTCCCGGGCCGACGACTCGACCGTCGTGGGGCAGACCCTCGCCCTGCTGACCGCGGGCGGCGGCGCCTTCCTGACCCCCGACGGCCGGCGCACCGCCCTCGGCTCGGCGGCCGGCCGGGAGCTGCTCGACCTGGAGCGCCGACTCATCGTCCGCGGCGCCGCGGACCCCGGCATCCCGCTCTTTCGGGCCTTTCCGTCCGGTCAGGTGGCGATGACGGTCAACGCGGGCTGGTGGACGGCGGGTCTGCGGGCGGCGATGGGCGCGGACTACCGCGAGGTCGCGGTGGCGCCGGTGCCGGGCCGGGCGCCGGGGGACCGCGGCACGCTGGCGACCGGCTTCCTGCTGGGCGTGAACGCCAGGAGCAGATATCCGCGCCAGGCCTGGGAGTTCCTGCACTGGCTGAACGCGGCGCCGGTGCCGGCCGCGCGGCCGGCCGGCACCGGACGGCGGCCGGCCACGGTGTCGAGGATGAGTGCGCTGCAGGTCTCGGTCGGTTCGATGACCGGCCGCGCGGACGATATGCGGGCGCTGCTGGGCGGCGAGGGCGGACCCGGTGGCGGCCGGGGCGGCGCCGGCGGCGACGCGAACCTGGGCCCCTTCCTGGACGCGCTGCACTACGCCGTGCCGCAGCCGAACGGTCCGCGCGCCCAGCGCGCCACCGCGCTGCTGCGCAAGAACATCGAGGAGATCTGGACGGGCCGCGCCCCGGTCGACGCGGCGCTGGCCACCCTCACCCGGCAGATCGACCAGGAACTCTCCCGGCCCTACTGAGCCCCTACGAGAGGTGGTGCCCCATGGCCTTGGCCGACGGCGGTCCCGTCCGGGCGGCCCGGCGGCGGCAGACCGCCCTCGCCTATCTGTTCCTGGCCCCGGCCCTGCTGTTCTTCGCGGTGTTCCTCGCCCTGCCGCTGCTGTTCGCCGTACTGCTCGCGCAGTCGCGCTGGGCCGGCTTCGACCTCGACGCGATCGACCCGGTCGGCATGGCCAACTTCACCGACCTCTTCGCCCGCGGCTCGACGTTCCTGACCCCCGTCCTGACCAACACGCTGCTGTACGCCCTGGGCACCGTGGCGATCGCGCTCGGTGGTGCGCTGCTGGTCTCCCACTGCATCAACCGACTGCGCTTCCAGGGCTTTTGGCGCACCCTGTACTTCCTGCCCCTGGTGACGACCGTGGTCGCCGTCGGCAACGTGTGGAAGTACATGTACGAGCCGGGCGGCCTGGTCAACGGCCTGCTCAACGGCCTCGGCCTGGATTCCGTGGCCTTCCTCCAGAGCCCCGGCACGGCCCTGCCGTCCGTCATCGTGGTGCAGGCCTGGGCGTCCGTCGGCACCGCGATCCTGATCCTCACCGCGGGCCTGAAGTCGATTCCGGAGGTCTACTACGAGGCCGCGGAGCTGGACGGCGCCGGCCGCCGCACCCTCTTCTGGCGCATCACCCTGCCGCTGCTGCGGCCGTCCCTGCTCTTCGTCTGCCTCACCCAGTTCATCACCGGGCTGCAGTCGTTCGCGCTGATCAATGTGATGACGGGCGAGGGCGGGCCGGGCGATGCCACCAATGTCGCGGCGCTGGAGATGTACCAGCAGGCGTTCCGGTACGGCGACTGGGGCATCGCCGCCGCTGCCTCGCTCGTGCTGTTCCTGGTCATTTCCGTGGTGACGGTGGTGCAACTGTGGCTGTTCCGCCGGAAGGGCGGGGAATCGTGAACGGATCCGGACCGCCGGCCGGCCGCCGTCGCCGCCACCGCCCCTGGGCGTCCTACGCCGTCGTGGCCGTCGGGGCGGTCCTGACCGTCGTGCCGTTCCTCGACATGCTGCTGACCTCGTTCAAGGGCCCGGGCACCTACGGAAAACTCCCCTACCGGTTCCTTCCCGAGGCCTTCGACCTCGCCAACTACCGTGCCGCGATCGCCCAGCTGGATCTGCCGCTGCTCTTTCGCAACAGCGTGATCGCCACCGCGCTGATCACCGGCTCCACCCTCCTGACCTCGGCACTCGCCGGTTACGCACTGGCCAAACTCCGCTTCCCGGGCCGCGATCTGATCTTCCGGCTGGTGCTGTCGACGATGATGTTTCCGTCGTTCGTCTTCTTCATCCCGCACTTTCTGATCCTGGTGCACTGGCCGGGAGCCGGCGGCAACGACCTGCTCGGCCGCGGCGGCGCGGGCCTGACCGTCAGCCTCGCCGCGCTGGTCATCCCGTTCCTGGTGTCGGGCTTCGGGATCTTCCTGATGCGGCAGTTCATGCTGGCCATCCCGGACGAGATGCTGGAGGCGGCCCGCATCGACGGCGCCGGCGAATACGCGATCTGGTGGCGCATCGTCCTGCCGCAGACGAAACCGGTGGCCGTCACCCTCACCCTGCTCACCTTCGTCCACGCCTGGAACGAGTACATCTGGGCCCTTTTGATCTCCACCGCCAACCCGCGGCTGATGACGCTGCCCGTGGGCATCCAGATGCTGCAGAGCCACCTCGACCCCGACCGGATGGTGCCCGTCATGATGGCCGGGCTCGTCCTGAGCATCCTGCCGGTCCTGCTGCTCTTCGTCCTGCTGCAGAAGCACTACGTCCGCGGGGTGATGCTCAGCGGACTCAAGTGAGAGCAGGCCCTTCCGGGGGCGCCTCCCGGACCGCGGTGGGCGGTTCCGCCCCGCGGTGCGGCAGAATTCCCACTCGTGACGATTCGACTGCTGATCGCCGACGACCAGGAGATGGTCCGCCGGGGAATGCGCCGCATCGTGGAGAGCCAGCCCGACATGGAAGTGGTGGGCGAGGCGGCGAACGGCGTGGACGCGGTGGAGCTGGGGCGTGCGCTCGCCCCCGATGTGGCGCTGGTGGACATCCGGATGCCGGGGATGGACGGGCTGGAGGTCACCCGCAGGCTGGCCGACCCCGCCGCGGCCCACCCGGTGCGGATCGTCGTCGTGACCACCTTCGACCTCGACGAGTACGTCTACCCCGCGCTGCGCTTCGGCGCATCGGGGTTCGTGCTCAAGCGCTCGGGTCCGGCGCTGCTGGTCGAGGCGGTGCGGGCGGCGGTGGCCGGTGACAGCCTGATCAGCCCGTCGATCACGGTACGGCTGCTGCGGCACGTCACCGGGGCCACGGACGGGCGGCGCCCCCGCCACCGCGACACGGTGCTGACCGAGCGGGAGCGGGAGATCGCCGGAAAGGTCGCCGAGGGGAAGACCAATGCCGATATCGCCGGTGAACTGTTCATCTCCGCGGGCACGGTCAAGACCCATGTGGCCAGCATCCAGCGGAAGCTGCAGGTACGTAACCGGGTCGGGGTCGCGGTCCGGGCCTGGGAGCTGGGCTATGCGACGGGGCGGACGCCCTGACCGCCGGCACCCCGCGGGCCGCGCCGGGTGCGTAGCCTCGCGGTCATGACGGACCAGGTGCGGGACGGGCGGCGGCGCCGGTGGTGGTCGGCGGTGGCCGCGGTCGGCATGCTCGCACCGGCCGTCGTCGCACCGCCGGGAACCGGGGCCTGGCTGTCGGCGATCCTGGCCGCGCTGGCGCTGGCCGTGGCCGTCCGGGCCTGGCCGGCGGGCCGGGTCTCCCTCGCCCGGGCGGCGGGCGGTCTCGCGCTGCTCTCCCTCGCCGCGGACTGCGTCGCCGTCGGCAAGCCCGGACTGGCCCTGCTCTGGCTCCCCTTCGAGGCGGCGGCGCTGCTGGTCGTCCTGGAGCGGGTGGTGCGCCAGGTGCCCGGACCCCGGGTGGGCGTCGTCGGCGCCCTCACCGGCGCCGCCGCGGTCCTGCTGCCGCTGCGCTTCACGCTGCACGCGCCGCGGACGGGCCTGGGGGAGTCGCTCTTCGCGGCGTCGCTGGCGTTCTTCCCGGTCGCCTGCGCGACGGGCGTCGGGCTCTATCTGCGGTCGCTGGACGGCCGCCGGGCGCGTGCGGTGGCGTCGGCCCGGCGCGAGCAGCGCCTCGAAGTCGCCCGCGATCTCCATGACTTCGTCGCCCACGAGGTGACCGGCATCGTCCTGGAGGCGCAGGCGGCCCAGCTCGGCGCGGGCCCGTCGGCGCTCGGCGCCGAGGAGCAGCGCGCGCTGCTGCACCGCATCGAGCAGGCGGGGCTGCGGGCGCTGGAATCCATGGACCGGACGGTGGCGGCGCTGCGCGGCGCGGACGGCGCCGATCCGGGCGAGCCGCCGCCCACCCGCCCGCACGGTCTGGCCGACCTGCCCGAACTCGTCGCCCGTTTCGCTTCGATGACCGCCGCGGCGGTGGCGCTGTCCCTGGAGGACGAGGCGGCCGGCGGCCTGTCGCCGGAAGCCGCGGACACCGCGTACCGCGTGGTGCTGGAGGCGCTGACCAACGTACGGCGCCATGCCCCGCGGGCCGGCCGTGTCGAGGTGTCCGCCGGCCTGACCGCCGACCGGTCCGTGGCGGTCTCGGTCGCCGACAGCGGGGGCGCCGGGGTGCCGGCGCACGGCCTGGAGGCGGGCACACCGTCACGCGGCGGCACCGGACTGGCGGGACTGGCCGAGCGGGCCGGCGCGCTGGGCGGCACGCTGGAGGCCGGCCCGTACGGTCCCGGGTGGCGGGTGCGATGTGTGCTGCCCGCGCCGCGGTCCGCTGACCGCGAAGCCGTTCGGCGGCCGTGAGCGGGAGGCGGATATCTGCCGAACGGCAGATGTGCGGCTCCCCGGGGCCCGCGATCCTCGGGGGAGTTCAGCACTCCGTGCCCCTGGCTCCCCTGGAGGAAGCGATGTCGTCATCCGCCCTGCCGAAGCGCCCCGCCGCGCTCGCCGTCGCCGCGGCGGCCGTCGCCCTCGGCCTCACCGGCTGCTCCGTGGAGGCCTCGCAGGCCAAGCCCGCATCGAAGAGCTTCCCCTACCGCGGTACGTCGCTGAAGGTGAAGACCCACGAGGTCGCCACCGATCTGGTCGCCACCGACCGCAAGGACATCAAGGTCACCCGCTGGTTCGACACGGCCGCGGGCACCGTGCACCTGAGGTGGACCCTCAAGGGCGACACCCTCGACATCGACGCCGGCTGCACCGGCCTCGCCCTGTGCGACGCCAGGTTCCGGGTGGAGGTGCCCAAGGGCGTCGCGGTGACCAAGGACGGCCACAAGACCCGGTTGGACGGCCGAAGCTGACGGGGCATCCGCGCTCCGCCGCCTCCCGGACCGGGCTGGCGTGGCGCCTCGACCGGGCCGGCCGCGCACGTGCGTTGATCAGGTAGCGGCGGTCGATGAACCGCTGTTACGTGATCGACAGATCCCCGAGAAGCGCCGCTCGTAGTTTCTGACCCGCCGACCGATTCCCACAGAACGGAACGAGAGTCATGAACAGCACGCTGCGCACGGACCGACGCACGAAGGCGGCCATGGGTGCCGCCCTGGCCGGAGTCGCCGTCCTCGGCATGTTCGCCACCGCCCACGGGGCGCAGGCGGCGACCGGCGACCGGAGCGGTGCGCACACCGTGGGCATCGCCCGTACCGCCGGCACGCCCTACGTCATCAACCACTACGGGGAGGAGAACGCGGACCGGGGCCGCGCCGAGCGCAGCCCCGCGCACCTGGTGCTCTCCGAGTTCACCTCGATCGGCAAGGTCAACTGGCAGCAGTGGGGCGCGAAGAAGGCCGTCGGCACCGGGAAGGTCACCGGCACCTGGTGCCTGGACACCTGCCTGGACAAGCCGCTGAAGGCCACCGTCACGCTCGCGGACCCCAAGACCGTCGACGGCCGTAAGGTCTTCACCGCCTTCACCCTGAAGCTGGCCGGAAACCCCGGTGCGTACGACTCCGAGGACCTGCACGGCAAGCGTCCGCTCGCCACGAGCTGACACCCCCTCCCGGCCCTCTCCCGGCCCCGTCCGGCACCGCCGGCCGGGGGCCGGCGTCGAGCCCCGTCGCCCTGGCCGCACCGCAGTTGGCAGCCCCCGCTCCCCCGCGACCGGGCGGCCGCCCGTACCGCGGCCCCTCCGCCGCGCCGCGAACTCCTCCTCCAGAACCCCGCTTTCCGCCTCTCCGGCTCGACACATGGCGTACAGCGAAGTGGAACCCGCCAGACGACTACTGCTAGTGTTCGCACGGTCACAGTAGGCAATCAGGCCTCTATGCACAGGTAACGAAGGGCCGAAGGTTCCATGCGCAAGCTTCAGCAGGTCGTGGTCGTCGCCGCAGCAGCAGCCGGCGGCCTCTCCGCCATCGGTGCCGGCGCCGGCACCGCCTACGCCCACGGCAGTCACGGGCCCCGGGTGAACGACATCTTCCGTCCGTACCAGGAGTGCAGTCCGCAGACGGTGCTCGACAACAACCTTCCGATCGGCGTGCTCGCCGTCCCGCAGAACTTCGACACCAGCTGCGGCCAGTTCAACCACGCCTTCACCGGCTGACTTCGCCGGGGGCAGCCGTACGCGACGCCGCCACGGGCTCTTCGGGGGACTCCCCCCGAAGAGCCCGTTTTGCGTGCGGCAGCCGCCGCCCAGGGCAAGGAGCAACTCCCGGAACGGCGCCCGATATTCCGCCTTTCACACCCGGCGCGTCGCTGCGCAACGAGGGGACATTTCGTATTAGTTTCCCGTAACTGTACGAAGCCGATCAATTACTGATCGCATCCGTTCAATCTTCCGGAGAAGAAATGCGCAAGCTTCACAAGGCCGCCGTCCTGGTCGCCGCCCTCGGCAGCCTCGGCCTCCTCGGCGCCGGCACCGCCCACGCCGACGGCGGCAAGGGCGGCGGGATCGACATCAAGCAGGGCAACTCCTGCCGGTCGCACGATCTGAACGTCGACGTCCTCGGCGAGGTCGGCGTCCTCAACGGCGTGCTGGGCAGCGCCCTCAACGGCGAGGGCTCCTCGGGTGCGCAGTCCACTCCGATCGGCTCGTCCCTGGGCTGCAACGACAGCGTCGGCAAGTAACGGGAGCGGGTCCCGGCTCCGGCACCACCGGCCCGGAACCGGGACCCTTTGCCCGCCCTTCTTCAGGACCCGGGAAGTGCGGATTCGCGGTGCACGGCCCCCGGGCAACAACCACAAAGGAACGCAGCAATGTTCAGTCGGAAGAAGATCGCAGCCGTCTCGGTACTCCTGGGCGGCCTCGCCGTCACCGGCGCCTCGCTGGCGTACGCCGAAGGAGCCCCGCTCAGCTGCACCCGCGACCTCACGGGCAATGTCTCCTGCATCCAGAAGAACGCCGACTACACCAGCCAGGACGGCAAGTACTCCCTCAAGCAGGCGCAGGACTGCCTGTCGTCAGCACCTGCGACATTGCCCTCGAACGGCCTGCTGAACACCGGCTCGACCCGGATCGGCCCCGCCATGACCTGCTCCAACACCGCGCCGGAGGACGGCGCATCGATGCCCCAGATCGGGGGCTGAGCCCCCGGCGGGCCCTGAAGAAGGTGGAAAAAAGGGGTTCCGGCGCCGAGCCCGTGGCCCGGCGCCGGAACCCCTTCCGGTGACGTATGCGACCGCTCTGCGCTCAGAACGCGCCGTTGCTGCAGCGCATCTTCGCGCCCAGGTGGGACGACTGCGCACCCGGGCTGCCCTCGCCGTTGAGCGCGTTGCCCAGCGTGCCGTTGAGCGCCCCGACCGACCCGAGGACGTCGATGTTCATGTCGTGCGACCGGCACGAGGCGCCCTGCTTGGCGTCGATGTCGTGGGCACCCGCCTCACCGTGGGCGAAGGCGGTACCGGCGCTGAGGGCACCGACGCTGCCGAGGACGGCACCCAGGACGGCGACCTTCTGAAGCTTGCGCATTTCTTCTCCGGAGATTGAGCGGATGCGATCCGCGAAGACCGACTACTGACATAACGAGAGCCCGACCGGACATACCCGCACCGCTCGATGCGGCATGGACAGGCTGTGACAGCACAGTCGCCCCGCGACCGGGCGCAGGTGACGCCCTGAGCCGCGGGGACGGCGAGCGGTCCCGATCGGGACGCTGGCCTCAACCACCGTCTGCGGACTGCACTTCTGGTACGGGCCGAGGAGGTGGTTCCGCTCCCGAGGGACGCCCTACGGGAAGCGGGCTGGCGGTGACGACGGACCCACGGCAGCGGCTCGCGCCGGCCCCGCCAGACGTTCCATGGCGGCCGGAGGCGGCCCCACCCCCGCATCGCTGTGCTCGGGGGCGGGACCAGTCCTGACCGTCCGCGAACGATCAGGACATGCGGGGCAGATCGACCTGTCCCACCGGAGCCGCCGCGAGCCGCCCCAGCCCGAACGGGGAGATCTGCGGGACGTCCGGGGAGATCAGCGGGTTGATCAGCGGGTTGACCTGCGGGTTGACCTGGGGGTTGACCTGCGGGGCGGTGTGCGGGACGGACTGCGGGTGCACGACCTGCGGCACGTCGACCTGCGGGGCGACCTGCGGGGTGACCTGCGGCGCCGCCTGGGGGACCACCTGCGGGACGATCTGCGGCACCGACTGCTGCGCGGCAGGCGCCGGGGAGGCCGCCTGCGGAGCGGAGCGCTGCGGGGCGTCCTCCATGACAGCGGCCTGCGAGGCACCGTGCGACGTGGCCGTCGCGGTGGCGTGGGTGTCGTGGTGCGGCGCGGCCTCGGGGGCGGCCTGCTGCGGGGCGGGAGCCGGGGCGGCCGCCGGCTGGGGCGCGGGGGCCGGAGCGGCCGGCTGCGGCGCGGGAGCCGGGGCCGGAGCCGGGGGCGCGGCCTGCTGCGGAGCGGGAGCCGGAGCCGGGGCGGGAGCCGGAGGGGCGTACTGCGGAGCCGGGGCCGGAGGCGCGTACTGCTGAGGAGCCGGGGCCGGAGGCGGGGCGTACTGCGGAGCCGGGGCCGGAGGCGCGTACTGCTGAGGAGCGGGAGCCGGCGGGGCGTACTGCTGCGGAGCCGGGGCCGGAGCCGCCTGCGGAGCGGGGGGCGGGGCGGCGCCGTTGTATCCGACGGGAGCGTCGGCATGGCTGACGCCGGCACCGATGGCAGATAGACCGCCGGCCGCTGCGACGACGAGCAATGCCTGGTGAAGCTTGCGCATGGAACCCTCGGCCCTTCATTAACCTATACATGGAAATCTGAATTACTTATTTCTGTCCTGCGGGCGCCCACATTGGTGGTCTTGGGCTCACGCCCTGCGCACCCCGATCCGGACCACGTCGGAAACCTCCCGCAAGCCCGCGACGGCACTCACTGCGCTGCCCTCCCACGCTCCTCGAAGCCGACGGCTCATCCCATCGCCTCTCCTTCTGAATGCGCGTCGGACAACACTTTCGGCGTGGTCGCCACCGGCCACCCCGGTACCAGGGAGGAGCGTTTCCCGGCGACGACCCACAGGCCCATTCGCTGTTCTCTCCCAGGGGCAACGGCATTTCCCCGGGCCCGGTCACGGGAACCCGTACGCGGTCACCCATTTGCCACTCCACGGAAATATGGCCGAACGCCAAAAAGGGCCCCGACACCGGCCTTACGGCCGAATACCGGGACCCGGTTCGCGTGGCTACGCGAACGGCGCTGCTCAGAAGGCGCTGTTGTTGCAACCCATCGACGAGCCCATGGTGGTGGACTGCGCGCCCGGGCTGCCCTCACCGTTGAGGGCGTTGCCCAGCACGCCGTTGAGGATGCCGACCTCGCCGAGGACGTCGACGTTCAGGTCGTGCGACCGGCATGAGCTGCCCTGCTTGATGTCGAACTTGCCGCCCTTGCCGCCGTCGGCGTGGGCGGTGCCGGCGCCGAGGAGGCCGAGGCTGCCCAGGGCGGCGACCAGGACGGCGGCCTTCTGAAGCTTGCGCATTTTTCTCTCCGGAAGATTGAACGGAAGCGATCGGTAACAGATCGACTTCTTACAGTTACGGAGGCTAATACGAAATAACCTGATATTGGCAGCGACGCGCCGGATTGTACGATTGAGGGCCCGGAAGTCCCCTCGCCGACCCAGCAGTTCAGGACCTCGCCCGTCGGCAAGGGCGGCCGCGCGCACGCCAAAGGGCCCCTCGGGGATACCGAAGGGCCCGTGCCCGGGCGGCGCGCGTGGCGGGCTCGGCGGCCTTAGTGCGCCGAGGCGGAGGACGAGGCGAAGGCGTTGGCCTGGGTGTTGTTCTGGGTGCAGGTGATGCCCCGGGTCTGCGGGTTGGCGAGCACGCCGATCGGGAGGTCCGCGTCGAGCAGCGTCTGCGGGCTGCACTCCTGGTACGGGCGGAAGAGGTTGTTCTGATCCCTCGGGGCCTGCGGCAGGACCTGCGAGACCTGCGGCGAGAGCTGCGGGTTGAGCTGCGGGTTGACCTGCGGAGAGACCTCCGGGGCCTGCTGCGGGGCGCTTTGCGGGGCAGCTGCCTGCTGCGGACCGGCATGCGAGCCGGAAGCGTGCGAAGTGGCCTGCGAAGCGGTCCAAGCGGCGGCCTGGGGGGTGTCCTGCTGCGGGGCAACGGGTGGGGTGGCACCGCCGTACCCGACGGGAGCGTCGGCGAAGCTGCCGCCGGCACCGACGGCGGACAGACCGCCGGCCGCTGCGACGACGAGCGCGACCTGGTGAAGCTTGCGCATGGAACCCTCGGCCCTTCATTACCTGTTACACGGAAAATCTGATGTCGTATGAATGCGCGTCGGACAACACTGCCGGCGTGGTCGCCGCCGGCCACCCCGGTATCACACGGAAGCGATTCCCGGCTGCAACCCACGGACCCATTCGCTGTTCTCCCAAGGGGCAACGGGAATTCCCCTGGCCCGGTCACGGGAACCGATGCGCGGTCACCCGTTTGCCACCGTGCGGATATTGGACTCCCGGTCGCGACGTCCTCACAGTGGGCAGTGGTCTGGGCGTGGGTCCGCTTCGAGGCGGCACGGACCGGAGCGGTCGGGTAAGTCATATGAATATGGGGCCCGTTGACTACTCCGGGCCCCATCTTCACGCGTAATCTTCACGCGTAGCGCGGCGACCGCCGAAAAGGCCCGTCACCGCCTACCTTCAGCCCCGGGCGGCGGCGCGGCGGCCCCGGCGGTAGAGCAGGACGCCGCCGAGGAGCAGCCCGGCACTGGCAGCGGCCGGAACCGCCAGGCTGACCTTTTCCGAACCGGTGCGTGCCAGCTCGGGGCGGGCGGGCGCCGCGACTTGGTGGAGCGAGCGGTGTCCGGCCTCCTGCGTGGCGATGTGGTGCGCCGACGAGGAACGGTGGCCGGACGAACGGTGGCTGTGCGACGGCTTGTCCTGGCCCCCCTGCTGCATGTGCTGCTTCTTCGGCGCCTTGTGGTGGTGCCGCGCGTGGGACGGCGCATCGACGTTGGCGCACTTGTTCCCGAAGGCGGGGTTGAGCAGGCCGATGATGTCGAGCGTGTTGCCGCACACGTTGGTCGGGATGTGGATCGGCAGCTGAAGCAGGTTGCCGGACAGGATGCCGGGAGAGCCGACGGCGGCGCCCTGGGCACCCGTGTCGGCGACGGTCGTGCCCGCGCTGGCGAGCAGCAGGCCACCAGTGGCAGCCGAAGCGGCAATGACCTTCTTGATCACGTGACTCCTCCTTGACAGTGCGGTCACAGCCGCGGACCGCACAACACTCAACGACACAGAAGGAGGAAGGCTACGAATCCGGCATTTCGATCACTCATTCAGCTTGGTGCGTGGGCTCACGCGGCTGACGAGTGACACCAATTCGATTTTATGGAGAGGTGTTCTTCATCCGCGGCCACTGTCGGGCCGGGCTGGGAGCGGGCGCCGCCCCGGCGGTCCGGCCGGCAACACCCCCACATGACAGCCGGACCGCCGCCCTGACCGCTGCTGACTCGGGCGGCCGAAGCGGCCCACCGGGAGATCCGGAGCGCCGGCGGATCCGCCGGCTGCGATCAGCCGGTCAACGCGGATTGAGCAGCCCCAGTGGCAGCTGACCGAGCTGCAGCCCACCGACGTTGGAGTTCGCCCTCACGGGGTCGCCGAGGATGCCGATGACTCCCGGACCGGGCTCGGCATGGGCGGGGAGGGCGAGGGCCCCGGTGAGAGCCAGGGCTCCCACAAGGGTGACGAGTACACGGCGCATAGCGGCTCCTGCTTCACTTCGAGTGGTTGGCGTGCTGCTTGCACGGCGCACCCTTCCACCCGAGCGGGGCGGGCCGGCGACATCCACGCCCAGCGGTCACCTGATCGCACGCCTGTGAGGGGCACCCACGAGGCACGGCTCGCGAACAAAGGGAGCCGACTGGGCCGACAGGGTGGTTCGACCCGCTCGCCGCCCCGAATCCCGGGAGCGCGTGCGCCGGTTGCCACCGGCCCACGGCCTGGTCAGCCACGCGGGCGGGGCAAATTACGAACCCTCGATCATACAATCCGGCGCGTCGGTGCGCGACTTCAGGTTATTTCGTATTAGCCTCCACAACCGTACGAAATCGGTACATCACAGGTGAATCCGCTCAACCTAACCGGAGTAGAAATGCGCATGCTTCGCACGGCCGCCGTTGTGGCCGCCGCACTCGGCACCCTCGGCATCCTCGGCGCCGGCACCGCCTCTGCCGATGGCGGCAAGGGAGGTGGCGGCAAGATCGAGATCAAGCAGGGCAGCTCGTGCCGGTCGCACGACGTGAACGTCGACGTCCTCGGCGAGGTCGGCATCGCGAACGGCCTGGGAGGCAACCTGCTCGGTGGCGAGGGCGACGCGGGTGCGCAGTCCACCACGATGGGTTCGTCCATGGGCTGCAACAACAGCGTCGGCAAGTAAGCCCCCACGGCAACCGGTCCCGGGGGGGGGGGGGGGGGGGGGGGGGGGGGGGGGGGGGGGGGGGGGGGGGGGGGGGGGGGGGGGGGGGGGGGGGGGGGGGGGGGGGGGGGG